>JAESSZ010001059.1 GCA_016763875.1 Nannocystaceae bacterium | reverse complement strand
GACGTCGCCTGTTTCGGCAACCCGTGGTCAGCCGAGATCTGGGCCCAAGAGGTCGCACGCGACCTGGCGTCGGTCACCGTGGCGCTGAGTCTCGACCCACTGGTCGGCGTCGTGGGTGCATCGTGCGTGTGGACGGTGGCCGACGAATCCCACCTCCTGAGGATCTCGACCCGACCCACCTACCGGGGGCGCGGCGTCGCCCGAGATCTCCTTGAGGCGGCGTTCGTGAGCGCGCGCGCCGCTGGTTGCGTCAGCATGTTGCTGGAGGTCGCGCGACGAAATCGCGCGGCGCTGTCGTTGTACAACCGCACGGGGTTCAGCGTGGTCGGGGAGCGCAAGGGCTACTACGCCACGCCGCCCGACGATGCGTTGCTGATGCGGCGCGGGCTGGGATCGCGGTGAGATCGGATTGGGATTGCAGTGAGCGTGATTCGCGTTCGGTGAGCGCGACGCACGACCGGCCGCCTTGTCGCGCTGGTCGCGAGTGGGTCAGGCGGGCCCAGAGTTGCCGCGTGACGCACAATCGCGTCACCGACGACGAGGCACTAGACGCGCGCGTCGATCGTGTCTTATGAAGCCGCCGTGCCGCGCCCCACAGGCGAGGTGCTCCTCAAGAGCACAGCGGCACGCGAGCCTTCCCAGTGTGGCGCGCGTGTAAGGCACACCCGCCGCTTGTCAGGCGGCTACCATATTTTGTCAGCGCAACTGGACAACGTTGCGCCCGGCCAATCGCCGCTGGCCAATGTGCAGCCGGGGCGTTTTGTCATGATCCGAGGCGCATGGGGGCGCGACTTGCTGACCCCGCGGGCGTTCTCTGTGCTCGACGCGGACGCCGACGGTGGCTTCTCGATCATGCTCAAGGCATACGGCCGCGGTACACGACGTTTGTGCGCGATGACTGAGGGCGATCCTCTCACGCTCATCGGCCCACTTGGGCGAGGGTTTGCCGCGCCGAGTGCCGACGGTCCGACGCAGTTGTTGGTCGCAGGCGGCGTGGGCCTCCCGCCGTTGCATCTGCAAGCGCGACGCGCCGCGGCGGCCGGTCTGTCCCACAAGGTGGAACTCCTTTACGGCGGGCGCAACGCCGACGACCTGGTTCTCACGGAGGACTTCCAGCGGTGGGGCGTCGCCACGCAGCTCGCCACAGAAGATGGCAGCCTTGGCGATCGCGGATACGTCACAATCGCGCTGGCGCAGCGCCTTGACCAAGCCAAGGCTCGCGGCGAGGCGGTCGAAGTGCTTTCGTGCGGCCCAACCCCCATGCTGCGCGCGGTGGCGCCCCTAGGACTGCAGCGAGACGTCACCACGTGGCTTTGTCTCGAGGAGCAGATGGCCTGTGGGTTTGGCGTGTGTCTGGGCTGCGCGGTCCCGGTCTACGGTCCCAAGCCATTCCGCTACTGCTGCACCGACGGTCCCGTCTTTGATGCTCGTGAGGTGCGCTGGTGAACGCGTCGGGCAGGCGTCCTCGCATGGATGTGGGCTTTGGTTCGCTGCGCTTGCCCCATCCGGTGATGACGGCGTCCGGCTGCTTTGCGTACGGGCAGCAGTTCGCGGCATTCATGGATCTTGGACGCCTCGCGGGTCTTTCCACCAAGGGAATCTCGCCCGCCCCCCGCCAAGGCAATCCCCTGCCGCGGATCTGCGAGACGGCCTCGGGCATGATCAACTCGATCGGCCTGGAGAACGTCGGGACCGAGGTTTTTTTGGCCGAGAAACTCCCGTACCTGGCCGACGTCGGCTTTTCGGTGTGGGTGAACTTCTTCGGCGAGGACATGGACTCGTACGTGGAGTGCGCTCGTCGTCTTGAGGCCGGCCGCGATCGAGGGATCGATGTCCTGGAGATGAACATCTCGTGCCCCAACATCAAGAAGGGTGGCATCGAGTTCGGGACGGTTCCCGAGGTGGCACACGAGTTGACGCGTCGCTGTCTCGAGGTGACCCAGATCCCGATCGTGGTCAAGCTGACGCCCAACGCCCCTGATGTCGTCGGGATGGCTCAGGCGGTGCACGAAGCGGGAGCGATGGGCGTGTCTCTGATCAACACACTGACGGCCATGGCCATCGATGTTCGCACTCGCAAACCTCGCATCGCGACGATGTACGGCGGACTGTCGGGTCCTGCGGTCAAGCCGGTGGCCCTGCGCATGGTCCACCAGATAGCCACTGCGCTGCCCGAACTTCCGATCAGCGGCATGGGCGGCATCATGTCGGGGGAAGACGCGCTGGAGTTCATCATGGCCGGCGCGCGCGCCTTGCAGGTGGGCACTGGCAACTTCGCTCAGCCGGACATAGCGCTGCGCGTGCTCGACGAGCTCGAGACCCTGCTGGCCGAGCTTGGGATCGAGGCGGTCGAAGATGTCGTCAACTGCATCACGCGACTTCCGAACGAACCTGCGTGGCAGCCCACGCGCCCGGAGAACTGAATCATGAGCGACGAACCCAAACAGGACGCCGAGGCGCCGTCTTCCACGGGCACTGGCGTGGCGCTGGTGGTCGAGATGGTGAAAATCGAGGCGATCGTGCGCCCGTTTGCTCTCGATGACGTCAAGGAACGGCTCACGGAGCTGGGGGTGGGGGGCATGACGGTGACCGAGGTCCGCGGTTTCGGTCGGACTGGGGGGAAGCGTGAGGTGCATCGCGGCTCCGCCTACGTCATCGACTTTGTCCCCAAGTTGAAACTCGAGATCGTCGTGCCCGCTCGGCTTGCCGACGAGGTGGTCCAGGCGGTGTGCCAGGTCGCTTCGACCGGCCGAATCGGTGACGGAAAGATTTTTGTGACCCCGGTCCTCGACGCGATTCGGATTCGCACCGGGGAACGCGGCGAAAGTGCCATTTGAAGGAGCCAGCGCAAATGAACGCCCCAAAATCACCCAAGGACCTCGTTGATTTGATGCAAGCGCAGGACGTCCAGATGGTCGACCTTCGCTTTTGTGATCTGCTGGGCGCTTGGCATCACTTCACGGTGCCTGCGCACGAGTTAGACGAAACCACGGCCAAAGAAGGCTTTGGGTTTGACGGGTCCTCGATTCGCGGCTGGCGTGCGATCCACAACTCCGACATGCAGGTCATCCCGGACCCTGACACGGCGCGCATCGATCCGTTCATGGCGGTCAAGACTCTTGTGGTGTTGGGCGATGTGCACGATCCCATCACCGGTCAGGACTACGAACGTGACCCACGAAGCCTGGCCAAGCGCGCGGAGGCCTATGTTCGCGCCAGCGGCATCGCTGACACTGCGATGTTTGGGCCCGAGGCGGAGTTTTTCGTGTTCGACGATGTGCGCTACAGCTCTGGGGCCCACGCCTCTTCGTACAGCGTGGACTCAGCTTCGGCGGACTGGAACTCTGGGCGCGAAGAGTTTCCTAACCTCGCCTACAAGTTGCGGCCCAAGGGCGGCTACGTGCCAGTGCCGCCGTCTGACGCGACGCACGACCTGCGCACCGAAATGTGCATGGCGCTGCAAGAGGTGGGGATCACGGTCGAGCGGCACCACCACGAGGTCGCCAGCGCCGGTCAGGCCGAGATCGACATCCGCTACGCGCCGTTGTTGGCCCAAGCCGACAACCTGTGTTGGTTCAAGTACATCGTCAAAAACGTTGCCCGCAAGCACGGCAAGACGGCGACGTTCATGCCCAAACCGATCTACGGCGACAACGGCAACGGCATGCACGTGCACATGAGCTTGTGGCAGGAAGGTAAGCCGCTGTTTTCCGGCGAGGAGTACGCGGGCATGTCACCCATGGCGATGCACTTCATCGCGGGCATCCTGCAGCACGCCCCAGCGCTGTGCGCTTTCACCAATGCGAGCACCAACTCGTACAAACGCTTGGTCCCCGGCTTCGAGGCACCGGTGAACCTGGCGTACTCGGGGCAAAACCGTTCAGCGTCGATCCGGATTCCCGCGGCCGCTCGGTCGCCGAAGGCCGCCCGCATCGAGTTCCGCACCCCGGACCCGACAGCCAACCCCTACCTGGCGTTCTCCGCCTTGCTCATGGCCGGGCTCGACGGGATCGAGCGCCAACTCGATCCGGGCCAGCCGCTGGACAAGGACATCTACAGCATGACGCCCGAGGAGCTCAAGGATGTGCCCTCGGTCCCCGACAGCCTCGATGGCGCACTGTCGGCGCTTGAGCGTGACCACGAGTTCCTGCTCAAGGGAGACGTCTTCGGTCACGATCTGCTGCGAGCCTGGATCGAATACAAGCGTGAGCACGAGGTGACCGCGCTGCGTACGCGTCCGCACCCGCACGAGTTCTTCATGTATTACGACACCTAGAGGCGTGCCACGCCATGTCGGTCCACCGGCCACTGGGCACCGGTACAGGCTGGGCGGTGGATCCGGTTGTGTCTTGGTCTTGCTACGCGGCGCACGGCAACGATAGGCTTGCCCCCGGATGGGGGATCGAGGCATTCCCTTGTGGTCACGGTTCGCTGCAGCGGTGGTTCACGCCACACCGGACTGGTCGGCAATGTTGGCAAGTCGTCTGATTGGCGCGGCGGCTCGCGTTCCGTTGCCGACGACCGTAGGGCGAGCGGCTGTTCGGGCGTACGCCCGCGTGTTCGACGTGAACTTGCAGGATATTGACCCTCTGAAACTTGAGGAGGGGTTCGGCAGCTTCGACGAGTTCTTCACGCGACCATTGCGCCGCGGTGCGCGTTCGATCGACCGCGGTGCGCAGACGGTGGTGTCGCCGTGCGACGGACTGTTGCGCGAGGTGGTCCCAATCGAGGGGGGGACGCGCATCGTCGCCAAGGGGCATGCGTACTCGATCGGTGAGTTGCTTGCCGACGAGGCGCTGGCAAAGGAATTCGAGGGGGGCGTTGCTGCGACGCTCTATCTACATCCTCGCGATTACCACCGGGTGCATTGTCCGTGCGATGCGCTGGTGAAACGCGTGACGGTCGTGCCCGGTCGCTTGCTTCCAGTGAACGAAGCCTCGGCGAACCGCAACCCGCGACTGTTCGCGATCAATGAACGGATGATCCACGTCCTGGAGACGGGGTTCGGGACCATGGCCGCCGTGATGGTGGCTGCATTCGGCGTCGGCAACATGACGTGCAGTTACCATCGTTTTTCGCCGCATCCTCGCGAACTCCAGCGTCACACTCCCGCGTCACCCGTGCGCCTACGAAAAGGCGATGAGTTGGGCGTGTTCCACCTGGGAAGCACCGTCGTGCTGCTCGGGGGCCCCGAGTTGCAGGCGACGCAACCGCTGGCGCCCACGACCGTCCTGCTTGGCCAGCCGGTGCTGCGCGAACGCGAAACCGGGGGTTCGCAATGAACGGCTGGACGCTACCGGCCGAGCAGTGGCGTGCCTGGCTCAACGAGGGGATGTCTGCGGAGACGACCGCGTCGCGGTCGATGGATGACGCGCTGGATGAACTCGACGAGCGCGTCTTGGACTGCTTTCGCGCGGCGGCCTTTCCGGCCCAGTCGTGGGAGACGCGGGTCGAAGATCCCGCGGGGACCAACGCGACTTCAAGTGCACCCTTCGACAGTATGGCGACGGTTGTGCGTGCTGCTCCCGAG
>JAESSZ010001058.1 GCA_016763875.1 Nannocystaceae bacterium | reverse complement strand
GTGGGCGGGGCCGCGCGTTTGGTCTCGCCCACGGTGCGCGGGTCCCGGGGGCTAGCCGAGCTGCGGGCGTCGAGATAACCTCACAGCCGTGTTTTCAGCGCTGATCATCGACGCCGACGACGGCGCGACCTCGACCATTCAAGAGGCACTCGCACGCTTCGGATTCGAGTTTACCGCCACACCAGACGCACCGGACGCGATGAATCTCGCGCGCACCTCGCCGCCCGACATCATATTCCTGCGGGTCGAGTTGCCCAACGTCTCTGGCTTCTCGGTGTGTAACAAGCTGCGGCGCAACGACGAGACGAAGTACATCCCGCTGGTCATGTACGCCTCGGAGGTCTCCGACGACGTCTTCAACCAGCACCGCAACCTCAAGACGCACGCCGACGAGTATCTCAAGCTCCCGATGGAAGGAGAGATGCTGGTCGAAGCGGTCAAGAACCTGATCCCCCTGGATGAGAATGCGGTAGCCGAGCCAGCATCCGATGGTCACGTCGGCAGTGCCGTCGACATCGACGCCGAAGTCGACATCGACCTCGACGCCGCCGAGAGCCTCACGGCAGCCGCGGTACTCGACGTCGACGTCGACGACGCAACGGGCGACGCAGAGGTGAGCGAGGTGTCCGAGCCCGAGCCCGAGCCCAACACCGAGGCGGAAGCCGACGACTCCGATCCTCTTCAGATGCCGGAGTTCGACGAGGAGTTTGCTGAGATCGAGAACACACAGGGCGGAGCTCAGCCCAGCGCTCGCACTGGCGATGCCGACGAAGACGCATTGGGCTCGGAGACCGACGCAGCCTTCGACGCGCTGGTTGGCGAGGAGCAAGAGCAGACGGCAGGCGCTGAGTCTGACGTTGTGGCGGAGCCCGAACCGCAATCCGAGCCACAGCCCGAGCCAGAGCCACAACCCGAGTTACAGGCTGAGCCCACAGTGGCGGCACAACCCGACGAGACGCCCGATGGTTCGGTCGCGCCTGAGTCCACCGGGGGCTTCCGAGCCCAGCGCGAGGTCATCGCACTCAAGAGTCAGCTCAACGCCAAGAAGCGGGAGATCCTGACCCTCAAGGACGAGCTAGAGAGCCACGAACGCGGGGTCCTCGACATCAAGCACAAGAACCGGGAGCTGCAAGCGCAGAACAGCGAGACCGAGGAGAAACTCCTCGGCGCCGAAGAACTCGTCATCACCGCGCAGGAGCAAGCGGAAGCCGCCACACGGGACAAGGGGACGATCCTCAAACGTGAAGAGGGACTCAAGGCCCGCTTCGAAGGCGAGCAGAAAAGGAGCCGTGACATCGGCGAGCAGCTCGCCGCTCAGATCGAGCGAACCAGCGCGGCGGAGAGTGCGGCCACCGAAAAACTTGCTGCGCTCCACGCTCAGCTTGAGTCGGCCGAAGAAGACCTGGCTGGCGCCCGCAAGCGTGCAGACGAGCTAGCGGTGCGCGCCGAGGAGCTCTCGGGAGAGCTTGACGGGGCCGCTCAGGTCGCCGAGCAACAGGGCACCGCCCTCCAGGAGTCCCGAGACGCAGCCGAAGCCCACGCGAGCCAACTTGCGGGTTTGGAAGAGACGATCGTCGGCCTCAACACCGCGCACGAGGAAGCCCAGACCGCGGCAGCGGCGGAGCTTGAGCAATCGTTGTCGAGCGCGGGTGAGGTCGCGGCAAAGGCCCAGGCCGAAGCACTCGAAACTCAGGCCGAAGAACATCGCGCCGAACTCGACTTCGAAGAGACCCAGCATCGCGCCGAGCTCGACAAACTCAAGAGCCACGCCGAAGCGACCGAGGGCGAACTGCAGTCCCAGCTCGACAAGGTCCGCGAGGAGTACCGAGTCGCCAGCGAGTCTGCGGAGGCACAACGTGAGCGCCTTGAGCAGGAACTCGCCACCGCGCAGGCCGAAACTCGGGACCAGGGGGAGCTCATGCAGGCCCAAGAAGAGGCTTTGCAGACCGAGCTGACACGGGTCACCAACGAGTTAGAGGAGACCACCGCTGCCCTCGGAAAAGTTCGCGACGAGCTTCGCGAACGGGAGGGCGAACTGCAGTCTCGCATTCAGATTGAGCAGCGCGCGCAACAGGCCCTCGCCGTCGCGCTTCGCGTGCTCGACGGGCAGCCGCACGCGTGACGTCCGTCTACGGCGACACGGCCAGTCTCAAGCCCAGTCACGTCCGACTGCTGCACAACCTTGGACAGCGCTCGGGCGCCCCTGACCACATCATCTCGCCAACGCTGGCGCGCGACGTCTTGGATCTGTCGCATGAGCTCGGGCGACGGGTCGGTCTCTTCATCGATCGCCGCGGCCGAATCTCCCGCGTGATCCTGGGTGACGCGCACAGCGTGCAGTTGCCCGAGTTCGAACGTGTGCGCGGTGCAATCGGTCGGTTACGTGGCATCCGACTGGTGGTGACGCATCTGGTGCCCGAGGGTCTAGACCGGGAGGAACTCGCCGATCTGTCCAAGTTGCGCTTGGACATGCTGGCGTCGATCCATCGCGGCGCGGCCGGAGTCTCCGTCGATATCGCCGCGCTCGCGCCCGGGGCCAAAGACTCCACGCAAACGTTTAGGTCTCGCACGTGGGCTCGCACGCCGTTGGCCGTCCTGGCGCGGCAAGCCGACCAGGCCGAGCCTGACGGTGACGCCACCCTCCCCGTCCCGCTGGTCCCGTTCCTGCGTGACCTCGAAGCCGAACTGGCCACCGCCACCGACCGCGCACGCGAGGAGTCCGTCGGAACACGCGCCATGGCCCTGATGGTGCACGACGGCGGCCCCGACACCGACGCACGCAAGGCCGAGCTTACGGAGCTGTGCAGCACGGCCGGCATCGCGCTGGTCGAACTGGTCGAACAACGGCGCCCTCACCCGGACCCACGAACCTTCTTCGGAAGCGGCAAGCTCCGGGACGTCTTGGTCCGCGCGTTGGAGCAAGATGCAGAGGTTTTGATCTGCGACCCGGAGCTGTCGGCTTCACAGGCGCGGACGATCTCCGAGCAAACCGACCTCAAGGTCATCGACCGCACGATGCTGATCTTGGACATCTTCGCAAAGCACGCGCGGAGCTCCGACGGAAAACTCCAGGTGGAGCTGGCGCAGCTTCGCTACAACCTGCCGAAAATGGTCGGCAAAGGCACGATGATGTCGCGGCTGATGGGTGGCGTCGGCGGCCGCGGCCCCGGTGAGACGAAGCTGGAAGTCGACCGGCGTCGTGCCCGTAGCCGCGTCGCCGATCTCGAGCGTCGGCTCAAGAAAATGCAGAAACACCGCGCGCAGCAGCGTTCGCGGCGCCAACGATCACACGTGCCCGTCGTGGCAATCGTTGGCTACACCAACGCTGGCAAGAGCACGCTGCTCAATACGGTCACGGGGAGCGAGGTGGACGCGGAGAACAAGTTGTTCGCGACGCTCGATCCCACCGTGCGGCGGATTCGGTTTCCACGCGATCGCGAGATCGTGCTGCTCGACACGGTGGGTTTCATCCGGAAGCTACCGCCAGCGTTGCGGCAGGCATTTTCTGCCACGCTTGAGGAAGTCGCCTCGGCCGACCTGCTGCTGCAAGTCGTCGATGTCACGGACACCGATCGCCGACAGCAGATGGACACCGTGCAAACCATCCTCGGTGACCTCGGCGCGGGAGGTGTCCCGCGTTTCCTGGTCTACAACAAGCTCGATGCGCTCGACGGGCCCCTGCCTCAGACCGAAACACGTCAGCAGGGCGAGACGCCACGCGGGCTCTCTCCTGCCCGTACGTTCCACATCTCGGCCCGGGACCGGGCGACGGTCCGGCCGCTGATGCGAGCTATCGAACAGCATCTGTGGGAGCGCGGGCGCGTCGACGAAGCACCGATTACCCCCATCGAAGAGCTGCCACCCGCGGAGGATCTACCGCTGGAGGATCTACCTGTGAATGATCTGGCTGTCGATGATCTGGCTGTCGATGATCTACCGTTGGCAACGGACGTCGAGTCGGACGAGGCCACCGACTTCGAGACCCGCGACACTGACGCCCCCGCGGGCGACAGTGACTCCGACGACGCGACCGAGCAGACGGCATAGCCGACGACGCCGCGCCATCACAGCGTTCCCCAAAACCCGGGCACCAACAGAGCCAAGAGCGCCACGCCCGACACCAGGAGTCCGGCGACCAGCAACGCCGCCCCTACGACCGGTCGTGGACGAGCGCGGCGCGGTCCCAGCCACGCCGCCCCCTGCAGCGTCGCGATCATCCCGACAAGCGCCGCAGCGCTAACCCCAACGACAGTGGCGGTACCGGCCAATGCCGCATCATAGCGCCAACATCCGAGTTCTCCGATGGCCTGTGGGCACCACGGCAACGGTTGCAAAGCGTGCCGCCGCCGTAGACCATCCCCTCCGCATGCGCCTGGCCGTTCTTGGATTCGCAGTGCTCGTCGGGATCGCCAGCATCGCAGTGTCGGCGGTCTGCGCCGCCGCGGTAACGGCCCCCGAGACCGCAGCCTCGCTCTCGCTGGCTGTCGCGGCCTTGTTGGGCGCGCTTCAGGGCGCCACGGAGTTTCTCCCCGTCAGCTCTTCGGGCCACCTCGCCCTGGCGCAGGCCTGGCTGCATGTGGACCCCGACGTCGCGGGCCATCGTTTCAACATCGTGCTCCACGCGGGCACCCTGCTCGCGGTGCTTTGGCTGTATCGCCAAGACGTGCGTGGGCTCGCTGGGGTGGTGCTGCGTCCCACCGCCGACACCCCCGAGCGCCGCATGTTGCTCGCGATGTTCGTGGCCACGCTCCCGTTGGGCCTCGCACTTGGCCTTGAGCCCATCGTGGTGACCCTTGAGCAGTCGCCGCGCTACGTCGGCGCTGCGCTCCTGCTCACGGCCGCGATTGTCGCGCTCTCGTTTCGACGATCGGGTCCCGTACCTGAAACGCCCAACAAGACGCCTCCGGCCCTCCCGCGTGCGCTCGCAATCGGCCTGGCACAGCTGATCGCGATCGTACCGGGAATCTCGCGAAGCGGTTCAACGATCGCGGCTGGGCTCGCGCTCAAACTCGATCGAGAGCAAGCGGCGCGCTTTTCCTTCCTCATCTCGATCCCGGCTATTGGGGGGGCGACCACACTCGAGGTGCTCAAGGTGATCCGTGACCCGAGCGACGGGGCGATCCCGTGGTTGGCGTACGGCGTTGGGTTTTTGACGTCGTTCGGCGTCGGACTGCTGTGTTTGCGGTGGCTGCTCGCGCTGGTCCGCGGAGGGAAGATCACCGGGTTCGTCGTGTACTTGCTGATCTTGGGAACCGCTGCGATCGTGTTCGGTTGACCGCGGCACAACCCTGCCAGTCAGGACCTACGCGGCCCCGACATCGAGCGACACCGAACGACCGCGCTGCTCGCAACCCGCCACAATCCGCAGGCGCGCGGGTGCCAAGGAAAACACCGCAATCGCAGCCGTCACAGGTTGTTGTGGCGATGCCCCTTGTCCACCATGGCTGCACAACGAGCCTGCGCCCGGGCCGTGCTCGTGTAACAACGCCCACAGCGCATCTGCGGTCGCGGGACGCTGCTGGGCGTAGATCGTGCTGGCGGTGTTGATCCGCGGAAACGTCGTGGAGGTCCGCGGGATAGCCTCGGTCTGGCGCAGCACCGGGTCGAAGCTGTGGTTGGTGTGCAGGTGCGCCGCTTTCGGCCCCTTTTGTGTGAGCACCGTGTGCGTTGCGGAGTTTTCCAGCGCGAGAAATTGCTCGCGGTCCGCAAGCACGACGTGCCGACCGCTGCCGAGCGTCAGCCGCTCCAGATCGCGGCGTGCGTCCGCGGCGCGACCGGCCGCGAGCAGTGAGCGCACCACCGCCGGCCACGGTACGCCCACCGCACGGTCTTGCTGGCTCAACGCCAACGTCGTCACGGCAAAACCGCCATCGGTTAGCCCGGCAAGCCCCAAGCACCCAGTCAACGTGACCAGCAGCGTCGTCACGTGCGCCGTCTTGACGCGGAGTACACGCACGAAGGGCGCCACCGCGGGATGCAGATCCCAGATGTGGCCGAGCGTCGGCCCCTCGGCACCTTGGAAGTAGATCGAAGTTCCCCCGCTGGCCGCGGCCGACGGGACAGCGAGCTCTTCGTCGACAGGTGCCAGATCCACGCCATTGAGCACAACGATGCGCTGAGGGGTCAGATCCGCCCCCTCAGCGATACCCAGAATCTCCGCATGAAGGTCTGGCACCTCCGCGGCCATGACTACTAAGGAGGCCGCCGCCGAGTCCAGCACAGCGTCGGTCTCCGCGCTCACACACGCGTGTGAGAGCTGCACTTCGGCCAGTTCATGGACGCACGCGCGCCAATGCTCACCGTGGCTTTGACCACGCGCGCGCGGGTCGGTCTGAGTGATGCTCAGCGACTCGATCTCCGGCAACGCTTCAACTTCTTCCACGCGAGCCTCATCGCTCATCCCCTTGGCATGCACGTCAGTCACCGTATCGCGATGCTACAATGGACACACAAGCAATGGCGCGACTGAACCTCGGCGCCGCATTCTACGGGGGCCGAGGGTTCTCGCTGTACCACGCGACTGGCAGCCATAGTCGCGTTCCGCTCTCGCCGCATTTTCACGACGAATACCTGATCTCGGCGCAGATCTCGGGCAACGAGTCGTGCCACGTCGCGGGCACGCTGCATCAGTTCAACGCGGGTGACGTCGCGCTGATCAATCCGCAGCAAGTCCACACCGGGAACACGGAAGGCGACGACATCGAGTACGTCAGTCTGTACGTCGACCGCACCGTCGTGAACGCCCTAGCGAACGACAGAGCTGCGCCGACGACGCAGCCCGAGTTCACGAGGGTCAAAGCCGCCGGACACACAGCGCTGGTGCGCGCGATGACCCACCTGCTCGCGCTGGTCCGCCACGCCGACAAACACACGGCACCCACACGAGGGACAAAGCTCAAGACGCCCAGCGAGCCCACTGTCGCGGTAACGGCAGCGGCAGCGGCCGTGCCACACAATGCCGCGCACGAACTTGAAATCGAGTCGGCGCTTCACAACGTCGTGTCGATGGCTTTTGACGAGTTCTCCAATCTGCGGGCACCACAGCTGCGCTCGACCAGTCGTGTGGGCCACCGCAAGGTCGCGCGCGCACTCGAGTACATGCGCGGGCTCGCCCCTGGTGCGCGCGCTGACGAAGTCAGCCCCGACGACTTGGCCCACGTCGCGGGGCTGTCGAAATATCACTTCCTGCGCCAGTTCTCGAGCGTCGTGGGCATCACACCCGGGGCGTACCTGCGGACCCTGCGATTGTGTCACGCCGCCCGATTGCTGCGCAGTTCGGAAAAGCCGATCGTCGAGGTTGCGACGGCGGTCGGGTTCGCGGACCACCCGAGCTTTTCGCGGGCTTTCGGGCGCCACATGGGCCTCACCCCCAGTGAGTACCGTCGACTAGGGCCGCTCTAGTCTGCGGCGGGCTCAAGGCGCTGCGCCCATGCAAAGCAAAGCACCGACAAAACGAGCGTCAGCGCGCCACCGGTGATCATCACTGGCCGGTAGCCGACCGAGTCGGCGACGATGCCCGCCAGCGGGTAGGCCAAGCTTGCACCGCTCATATACAGCACCTGCAAAGCGGTGAACTGCGAGGCCCCGACCGCCTTGTCGCGGGCGCCCATCGCCAGCGTGAACACGGCGACACCAACCGCCCCCCCGAACGCATTCTCCGCGACCGAGAACGGCAGAAACAGCAGCGGCGTGACCGTGCCGTAGGCCACGATTCCGATCCCGATGAGCGTGAGCCCCTGCCCGGCGGCAGCCACACCCAGCACTCGCCGCCAACCGCGGTGGAACGAGGCCCACCCCGCTGCCGCCGCGCCGACGATCGTCGCGATAGCGCCCGCCGTCACATCGATCGTTGCGATCATGGTGTCGGAGAATCCATGCCGTACCAACATCGGCTTGACCATCGAGCCACCGAAGGTCTCGCCGAACTTGGCGAACACAATAAACGCGACAAACGCCAGCCCAAGGCCGCGGACCGAAGTCCACAGTCGCCGCAAGACGGCCGTGACGCTGCTCGTGGGCCGCTCGACTCGCGGTGGTTCGGACCACAGCAGCACGACGACCAGCGCGAACGCGATGAATCCTGCCATCACGTAGAAGTCGCCGCGCCAGCCAACCCACCCGATGAGCCCGAGTAAGACCCCACCACCGAACAGATTCCCGAGCTTGAACCCGGAGACCGCGGCTGAGTTGCCGGGCCCCAGTTCGTCGTCCGTCAGAAGGTCCACCGCGATCCCGTCGACGGCGATGTCCTGGGTCGCAGCAAAGAGGTTGAGCACGACAAAAAGGACCGCGATCGTGGGCAGCGCGACGACCGGGTCAAACTGGGCCAACGCGAGGGTGACCAGCAACATCCCGAACTGCGCGGGCACAAGCCAACTCTTGCGTTCGCCAAAGCCCCTATGGCCGTAGCGGTCGACCAGTGGCGCCCAGAGGATCTTGAGCATCCACGGCAGCGACAGCAGCCCCGCAAACCCGACCGTTTTGAGATCAGCGCCGCTGCGCAGCAGGATGACCGGCAACGCGACGGCCAGAAATCCACCCGGCAGACCCTGGCAAAAATACAACAGGGTCAGCAGGCCGAGCCTGCGCGCCCGTCCCTTCATTCGGCTTTGATGCCGCCCTTGTCCTCGTACGAGGTGCCCTTGGGCCACGTCGCTTGCGCCGCCACCACCAACTTGGCGCACTTACCCTTGGTTTTGAACGACAACTCGCCCAAGTCCCCCTTGTCGAGCATCACAACCCAACTGTCGGACTCGCCCGCGATGTCATGACTCCCTGGTTTTCGCAGGTTGTCCGCAGAGACTTCCATGCTCTTGCCCTTGCAGTCCGTCACGGTTGCCGTGAACGTCTCGACGTCTGCGCCCGCGTTGAACACCAGCGCCGCGGTCGGCTGCACCTTGCCATGCGAGATGCGAATCCCGCCCTCCTCGGTGCCCTTGGCCGACCGTTTCATGTCCTTGGCGGCACAGTCTTTCTTTGCGCAGAACCACACCCCGCGAAAAGACAGGAATTCGTTACGGAGATTCTGCCGCAGACCGCATGCCCCGGCGATTCCCCCCAAGAAGATGAATGTCGCGACCATGCCGCGCTGACGCATGTTGGCCATGCCGCGTTGTATCAGGCTCACGACCGCAGCGGGGCGTGCCGTCGGACACACAGACCAGCGGTACTCACTATCGGCCAGCTCGCTTGCGCCCAGCAGCCCGGTAAGCGATCGTCGCTTGGCGTGATCCCCCCCAGCCTCATCCCGCTACCCACCAACCCGGAGATCGCGGCGCGGGTGGAGGCAATAGAACTGCCGTTCAGCCGCCACGGGGTCGATCCGTACGGTATCGACAAGAAGGAACTGGCCAAGGCGTACACCATCCTGGAGTGGTTTTACCGCAAGTACTTCGACATCACGGTGTACGGCGCCGACAACGTGCCCCCACGAGGCCGCGCCATGCTGGTCGGTAATCACTCGGGCGGATGGGCGATCGATGGGATCATGACGATCGCCTCGATGTTCTTCGAGAAGAACCCACCGCGCCTGGCGCAGGGCATGGTCGAGCGGTTCCTTCAAAAGGTCCCCTTCTTTGCCTGGTTCTCCAACCGGGTGGGGCAGTTCGCAGGGCTGCCTGAGCACTGCATCCGGCTGTTGAACGACGACCGTCTCTTGCTTGTGTTTCCCGAGGGCGCACGCGGCACGGCCAAGCTCTTTCGCGAGCGCGACTCCCTGGTCGGGTTCGGTACCGGCTTCGTTCGACTCGCGCTGCAAACGAAAACGCCGATCGTCCCGTTTGCCTTCATCGGCGGGGGCGAGGCGATTCCAACCGTGACCAACCTGTATCGGCTCCGAAAGTTCTTCGGCGTCCCCTACATCCCGGTAACGCCCTACGGCATTGCATTGCCGCTGCCGGTCAGTTTGCAGATCCTCTACGGAGAACCGATCGTGCTTGAGGGAAGCCCGACCGACACCGACGAGGTCATCGCCAGACACGTCGAGCGCGTCAAGGAACGCATCGCGGATCTCATCGGGCAAGGTCGGGCGCTGCGAGAGCGACAGATCGAAGCTGACGAGTTGCAACTGGGCGGAAGCGGGAGCGGTCAATGAAGGTCCTCGTCACCGGTATCGCGGGCGCCATCGGCCAACTTGTCGCCCGGCGGCTCGTCGCCGACGGTCATGAAGTCCTCGGGCTCGACCGTCGGCCCTGGTACCACCCTCCCGAAGGGGTGCGCGTGTTCCAGCACGACATCCGCAAGCGCCCAGCTGAGGATGTGTTTCGCACGCAGCGGCCCGACGCCTTGATCCACATGGCGACGGTGACCCACCTGACGCACAGCAGCCAGGACCGCTATCGCATCAACCTTGGCGGCACGCGGGCGGTCTTCCAACACTGCGACACGTACGGGGTCAAACAGGCGATTTTCGTCGGTCGGCACACCTACTACGGTGCGGGGCCCGACTCGCCGATGTACCACACCGAAGACGAGCCTCCGATGGCGGTGCACTCGTTCCCGGAGTTGTCGGACCTGGTGGCCGCGGATCTGTACGGTGGCTCGGCATTGTGGCGCTACCCGGAACTCGCAACTGCGGTCCTGCGGATCTGCTACACGCTCGGCCCACTTCGTCAGGGCACGCTGGCCTCGTTCCTGGGTAACAAACGGGTGCCCGCTGTGCTTGGCTTCGATCCGCTGTTTCAGTTCATCCACGAACTCGACGCAGCCAACGCCATCGTGACCGCACTGCGAAATAAGCTGCGGGGCGTGTACAACGTCGCGGGGCCGCCGCCCGTCCCGCTCTCGATCATCGTGCGCGAATCAGGCCGCAGCCTCTTGCCGCTGCCGGAGTCGATCCTGGCCCGCATGATGGGCCATTTCGGATTACCAGCGCTGCCACGGGGCGCGCTGGCCCACGTGAAGTACCCCGTGGTCATCGACGATGCGCAGTTCCGTGCGGCCACCGGATTTGTCCCCGAGTTCGACGAGGACGAGACGATTGCGGCCTTTGTCCGCGGTCCCGACGCGGGCGACTGACACGCTACTGGGCGTGGAACACGAGGCTGGTGATGCAGGCCTGCCCACCGGCCGCCCCACCGGCCGCAACGGATTTCGCACGCACGGAGATCGGGGTGCGCGCGTCCATGGCACGGAGCAGCTGCGCCAACACAGCGGGGCTGACAGAGGTCCCGCACCCCCCACCAAAACGATAGCGCGCGCCGACGCCGTCGAGGCGCTCCGGCTCGGTGCTGACAAGCCCTCCCGTCCCAGCAACATCGATCGTCACCGAAGCGACGCGATATCGGACCGATGCGGGGGTGTGCTGTGCGGCCACGGTGGGGCCCGGAGAAGGTGCCGCGGTAGCGGCGAGCGCGCCGGATGCGGGCTCAAATAGCGCCACGAATGCGGCGGGTAGCAGCAAGAGCGGGAGCCGACGGGCGGCACGGGGACTGCGTGCGGGCATGACCCCACCTCAACGACCGCCGCACCGCTGAGCTTACGCCCCGCCCATCCCAGCCATAAACCGTGACAATCCTATGACAGAGGCATGACCACTCCGTGGCGACTCAGGACGGGCCCGTGCGTTCTACTCTTGTGCGACCCCAAGCGTCGCGGAGCAACCGATGCAGCACGCACCCCCGATCGTCGCCCCCTTCTCCCCTCGCCGCCCCCGTCTCGCCGCCGTGGGCCTCGGCCTGGCGCTGCTCACCACCGTTTCGGTTGTGGGCTGCGACG
>JAESSZ010001057.1 GCA_016763875.1 Nannocystaceae bacterium | reverse complement strand
TTCGGGAAGCCTTGAAACGATCGCCGTATGGATCGGGCTCATGGGCCGAAGCGAACTGGGGGCAACGCGCCTTGAGGGACGCGGCTGCAACGCCGAGTGGGCCGACTCGCTCACTGGTGTCGGCGCTTGGAGTGCGAGCACAGCGGCGGTTGCAAGGGGAGGTATGCCGAGCAACAGCCAACGGAGGCGTACCAGCGCGCGCGGCAATGCCATGCCCCTTGCTGTAGCGGAAACGCGGGATCGCTCGAAGAAATCGGGGTCGATGGCCCGATAAAGGGGGCCGCACTTGGGTCGAGAAACCGGAGAGCGCAGACGGCGCAATGTGGAATTCAGACAGTCATCACCCGTCGTCGGCATTCAGGCGGGGGCGTGGAAAACGCAGTGCATAGATCGCGCCGATGGCATACTTTTACACACATCACCCCACGCGGGAGACCCACGCTCATGCCTAACCTTCATCGCCGTGTCGTCTGTTCTGTCCTCGCTGCCTCTCTGCTGGCGCCTGGTTGCGCAACGACCGAGGACGAGGACGAGGACATCCCGTTCGGTCTCGGTGGCAAGGCGGACTCGCTGTGCGCGCCGGAGGCCGAGCTGTGCTGGGACCAAGACGACGCCGCCACGATGCGGGAGCTTCTGCGTGCCCAGGACGACGTGGTGCTGGGGGTCGCGTCCAAGGCGGCCGCGCGTCACGTGATTGACCTGGCACGCGGTATCAAACACAAGCTAACGGCGGAAGAGCTCGCTGCCCTCGACACGATCGAACCCGAGGTCGACGGGCTGGCCGAGGACGACATTGAGGGTGCGGTCGAGGCTCTCACGGTCATGCAGGCGCAGTCGTTGCGCCGCGTTATCGGTACCTACTACGTCGCCAACATGATCCCGGTCGGCCAGTTGCTGGACTCAGGCGGCAAGTTCGACGATGGCTCCTCGGTGAACCCGGGTGCCACGGACAGCGAGACCGTCGTGGGCCTCACCGAGGGCATGGAAGAGTCGCTGCGCTTGCTTCGCGACTCCGGCGCGATGGGAATCGCCATCGCCGAGATGTACAAGATGACCGGCGTCCTCGACCGGGACTACGAGCTGGTCAACGCGATCAACTTCGGTGAGTTCGACGCGGTGACGGGCAACATCGTTCCCCGCGGCATCTCGCGAGAGGCCAAAGTCGAGCATGTCGTCGGCAAGTACCGCAAAGCAGCCGGTTGGGTCGGCGCGGGGGCAGGCGTCGTTGGGTTGATCCCAATCGCAGGAATCCCGTTGTCGATCTCCGGCGAGACCATCGCGCTGTTCAAGCTGCACGCGCAGATGAGCTTTGAGATCGCTTCGATCTACGGATGGGATCTGCGCGAAGGCAACAACCTCTTCCTCATGAGCATGATGTTCATGACGGACGGTCTCATCGCGGAGGTCGGCGATGTACTGGCGTCCAATGTCCTGGTGCCGATCATCGCCAAGCGCGTCGCCGGCAAGTTGGGCATCGAACTCACGACGAACATGGCCGCGAAGATCGCCGGTCGTTCGATCACCGACTTACTCGCGTTCTTCTCGAAGCGAGCGCAGCGTCAGTTGGCGGAGGCGGCGATCGAGGCCGGCGTCAAAGGCGTGGGCAAACAACTTCTGGGGTGGGCAACGTTGGGCCTGACAGTGCTCGTTAGCGCTGGGCTGGACTACATTGCGACCGATGCGCTGGGACGTCACGTGGCCACGGTGTCCAAGAAGTGGCTGCATGATCTGTTGCTCGAGGGTACCTCCTACTTGGCCAAGCCTGCGCCCCGCGATTGCGCGATGCGTGCCCTGGCCGCGGTGGCCTGGGACGATGGGGTGGTCAGCGAGCGGGAGCAGGTTCTCTTCATGGCGTTTCTGGCCAAGCCCTACAACGCCGACGAGCAGTCTTGGTTCCACCTCGACTCCACCGAGAAGGTGCGTCAGTCCAAGATGCTCGCCGAGTGGAAGGACAACGACAGCAAGGACGACGTCAAAGACTGCCTCCAAGACGAGTTCGAAGGCTCGCTGGACCAGCATCGGATGAGCTTGCTGGCGCACGTCTTTTCCATGGTCCAGATCGACCAGGAACAGACGGGGTCGGAGAAGGCGTTTTACGACGACATTCGAAGCGGTCTCGACGGCTCAGGCTGGTTCGACGGCGAGGAGATCGACGAGATCAAGATGGACTATATTGAGCGCGCCGTGTTCGTGACGCTCAACCCGAACACGATTGAGGTCGCGGACGACCTGCGGGAGGTCACCGAGGCGTTGCTCGTCGAGGATGTGCTCCCCTTCATGCTTGAGCCGCACGCGGAGACGCAGGCAGACTTCAACTGCGGGTTTGCGGGCGACTGCTAGCAGCAGGCCGCGGGTGACCGGCGGGCCTGCCGCAGATTCTGCGCGCGCGCCGGTGGCCATCTCCCCCGCGGGCAAGGACGATGTTCCGGCCGACCACCCGCATTCGGTTGGCCTAGTGACACCGGTCTATGCCTGCGACCGGAGCGCACCGCGGAGATACATGGCCCACAGTGGGCGCTATAGTGTTCGCGAAAGATGGCGGCAGACCCCACCGATCCACCGGACGCGATGCCACGCCTGCTCGAGCGCTTGCGCGCGGCGGTCGCCTCGCCAGGCGCGGGAGAGGCGGCGTTGTCGGCAGGCGACGACGACCCTCGGGTCGCGGAGGCGTTTGAGCTGTTTCGTACGCTCGTCAACCGCCGTCCTGTGAGCGAAGACAGCATCCTCAAGACGATCGTCGACAACATTCCCGACATGATCTTCGTCAAGGACGCGGCGGATCTGCGTTTCGTCCGGCTCAACCCGGCGGCGGAACGCATGCTCGGGCGCACCTCTGCCGAGGCGGTCGGCCGCACCGACTACGACTTCTTCCCGGAAGACGAAGCGGACTTCTTCACGTCGAAAGATCGCGAAGTGTTGGCGACCGGCGAGTTGCTCGACATCCCCGAGGAAGTGATCCACACGCGGGACGGCATTCGTTACCTGCACACCAAGAAGATCCCCGTCATGGGCGCAGACGGGAAACCAAAATACCTGCTGGGGATCTCCGAGGACGTGACGGTCAGTACGCTAGCCCGCGAAGAAGCTGCGGTCGCCGAAGCCGGTCGCCGTCGCGCTCAGGAAAAACTCGAGGTCCTTCTCGCTCATTTTCCGGGGGCGGTGTGGACGACCGACGACGACCTCCGGATCGTGTCCGTCGCGGGCGAGCAACTCGCCAGTATTGCGCTCGACGAGAGTGCGGTCGGACAACCGATGGCCGACCACATCCCATCGTCGGCCGCGGCGATCGGGGCCCTACATGCCGTGTCCGACCTGGGGCGCGCGACCTACGACTTTCATGCCGACGCTCGCACCTATCAGGTCTCCGTTTCTCAGTTGTCGGAGCGAGCGCCCGCCCGCCTACTGTGGATCGCTCTAGACGTCACCCAGCGCCGCCGCTTGGATGGCGAGGTCCTTCGTGGACGACTTGAGCGTAGCCAGCGTCTTGAGCAGTTGGGGTTGTTGGTCGGCGGCATCGCGCACGACTTCAACAACCTGCTCACAGCGGTCCAGGGCAACGTTGAGTTGGCGCGGCGGCGGTTGCCCCCTGGCGCCCCGGGCGTCGAGCATTTGGAGGACGCGATTCGTGAGTCAGAGATCGCGGCCGAGTTGACCCAACAACTGTTGGCCTACGCGGGGCGTGGGCGGCTGAGAACGGAGCCTCTCGACATGTCCGAGTTGGTGCGGCAGCTCGGCAAGCTGATCCGATCTTCGGTCTCGAAGAAGGCCTTGCTCGCATTCGACTTGGCCGACGACCTTCCCCCGATCTCCGCCGATGCCGCGCAAGTGCGGCAGGTAGTGCTCAACCTGGTGACCAATGCCTCAGATGCTTTGGTCGGCAAAGAGGGTCGAGTCGTTGTTCGGACCTACGCCGTTTCCGCGGACCGAGAGTTCCTTGCGAGAGCCTTTGTCGACGACGAGCTGCCGCCCGGATCGTACGTCGTCGTCGAGGTCCGAGACTCCGGCCACGGCATGGATACCGAGACGCAGAATCGGGCGTTCGATCCGTTTTTCTCGACCAAAGAACGCGGGCAAGGGTTGGGGCTGGCAGCGACGCTCGGGATCGTTCGGCAGCATCGCGGTACGATCATGGTCACCACGCAACCGCGGCAGGGATCCACGTTTCGGGTGTTACTGCCCGCCGCGCGGGATCCTGCCGAAGCCCAGGCGGTGCAGGATGACAAGCCGAACACGGGAGTCGTGTCCCGGGTGCTTGTTGTTGACGACGAGCCGGCTGTCCGCGCGGTCGCTCGCACTGCCCTGGTCGACGAAGGCTATGAGGTCATCGAGGCCGCGGACGGCCGCCAGGCACTCGAGCGTCTTGCCGCAGCCGATGACCCGGTTGATGTTGTGCTGCTGGACCTCACGATGCCCGCGCTGAGCGGCACAGAGGCGCTGCGCGAGATCAAGCTGCTGTTTCCCGATACGCAGGTGATCCTGTCCAGCGGTTACGCCGAGCCCGAGGCTTTGGCGCGTGCTGGCGGGGGGCAGGCCGTCGCGTTTCTTCCCAAGCCTTACACACCGATCATGCTCACGACGCTCGTTCGCGACGTCATGGCGCGGCGCCCGATGTCGCGGTCCGGCTGACAGTCAACCGGACTCAGGACACTAGCGACCGTACGTTTCGAGGTTTCGTCGCCAGAACTTCGTCGGCTCGTTTTCTGGGAAGTACCGGCTGATCCAGGCATGGGCTTGCTCGGAGATCGAGGTTCGGAGCCCTTCGTCCTCGGTGTCGCGCAGCGCCTGCGCAGCCTCTTGAGGCGTGTCGCCGATCATCGCGGTCTTGCCGTGCTCCATTGCGAAGTTTGCGCCGCGCGCGTTCTTGCCGATGACGACCACGCCCGCCGCCATGGACTCCTGTGGTGGCAGTGCACAGCCTTCGATGTCCGCCGAGGCGAGGAACGCTTGCGGTCGGCTGAACTGCTCCGCGAGCGCTTTGATCGGGATGCCGTCGATGAGCTCGAAGTGCCAGTAACGACCCCCCATCTCACGGTACAGCCGTCGCGTTTCCGCGATGTATTGCGGCCCTTTGCGTGGGAGCGCCAGGATCAGCCCGGCGTCGCGTTCGGCCTGCGGGACAAACGGGAACATCGTGTTGTCCACGACATTGGGGACGATGGGGATCTCCTTGCCCGGAAAGGCCGCTTTGCACTTCTCGAGCATGAAGGGGGAGTCGGTCCACAACGTGACCCGCTCACTCATGTAGTCGAAGCTGTTGTAGACGTGGATCGGGACCTGCTGATAGACGATGACGCGGCCGTCGATCTTGTCGACAAGGTCGCTGGCGAAGTCGGGCACGATGACGACGTCGTCGGGGCGTCGGTCCTTGAGTGCGACGTAGTCGAAGTCGTACAGCCCCCAAGCTTTTCCGTAGGTGTCCGTGCCGGTCGGGCTGAGCATAGCCACCTCCGCCCCAAGTTTTTGGACGACGCGGGCGTGGCGGAACAGGTTGAGCGTGCCGCCCCACACGACGTGCGTGTACAGCATGGGGTGGGTCAGGAATCGGCGTAGCAGCGAACTGTTGAGCAGCACGTTGCGCCGCTGGATTTCCTCGTGGACACGCCGTCTGGCGCCCGAGACGAGGTCGGGCACGATGAACAAGAACCGCACACGCCAATCCTACCGGTTGCCGGAGAGAGCAACGTTGTCGGAAAAACGACCACAGCGCGCGCTGTGCGCGTTGTCGTCGAAGCGGGCCACAGAGCACAACGCGCCCGGTTTGCTCGTTGCCACCGAGACTCCGCGTGGCCGGCAGCCGTGTGTGGCGCGGGTACCCGTGGCGCACATCCGCGCCCGTGGCAGATCTGCCGTGCTTTACGGTGGTCCGGTGGCGATGGGGCAAGCCTCGCGGGATGCCGTATGATCGCCGCATGCAGTGGTGCTCGGCCGCCGGAGGGCTTCGGATCCTTGTGTTGGTGTTTGGGTTCGGCTCGTTGGGGTTGGCACCCGCCGCCAAACCGAGCAAGGAGGAACTGGAATACTCCAAGAAACTGTACGCGGCCGGCGAAGAGGCGATGGCGGCAGGCGAGCACGCCAAAGCGCTGGCGAACTATCAGGAGGGCTATCGATTCGCGCCGTCGCTGCACATCTTTACGCTCAACATCGCGTTGGCGGCTGATGGCGCGGGTGACTGCGCCACTGCGAAGAAGTACTTCCAGCACTTCGTCGACCTGGTGCCATCACACGACCAGCGGCAGCAGGCCAAGACACGGCTCGCCGTACTCGCGACGACATGCACGGCGGAGTTGCCTCAGGTGGCCCCAGTCGCCGCGGCGCCGACGAAGAAACGCAAGAGTCGACGCGAGCGCGAGGGGGAGCGCGCGCTCAACCGTGCGCTACAGGAACTCGTGGACGCCCGCGAGATGTACACACCGGCTGCGAGTCGGTTCAAGGACACGCGCCAGATCGGTCGCGCCGCACGCCGAAAAAAGCGCCACGCCAAGCGGATGCGCGCGGTGATCGTGGGGCTAGGCGTCGAGGTCCGAGAGCCAGAGGCGAGCACTCGCGAGGTGCCTAAGAGTGCCGCCGAGGCCTGCCGCCGAGGGCGTGCACAGGAGCGCGGTATCCAAGACGCGATGGAAACGGTGCTTGAGTACTACGACGGCAAGGATGTGTACCGGTCCGTGCGTCGATTCGCGCGCTGGTCCGACCGCGTTGACCGGCCTGCGTTCGAAGAGTGCACCTAACCGGCGCTTTGGCGCCGCGGTGCCGGACTGTTCTGCTAACGAGGCTGCTGGGCGACTGACCCGCCGTCTACTGACACACGGTCTGGCCGCCGTCGAACGGATGCGGTGGACAGCCATCTGCCGCCTGACACGCGAACTCGCACAGCCCGTCGGCGTTGCAGTTGTTGCCTAGCCCTACGTCCACACATTGCGTGTCGAAGGCACAGTGACAAAGTCCGTCGCTCTCGCAGGTCAAATTACCGCCGCAGGGGTTGCCGATGCAGTCGATGATACAGACGTTCATCGCGCCCCACGGCGTGCAAATGGCGTTGGGTTGGCCGCAGACCGTGATGGCCGCCCCTTCGATCGAGGTCGCCATCATCTCCACCAGACCCGCGTCGGAACACGCGCCTTGCGAAGGTTGCAGCGAGCAACCGCCCGTACCGTCGCCGACGTCGACGCACACGCCGCCGCCCTCGCTGCATTCCGCCGTCGATGCGCACGGGATGAGTGTCCAACCGCTGGCGACGGCAACGCACTCGGGGCCGTCGGTACAGGCAATCGAACACACGCTGGCGTTGCAGCCCAGTCCCGTTTCTTCGCCGTTGACGAAACAGTCCTGCGGGGTGGTGCATCGGTGCTGGCACGACGGGGATGGCGGGAGTTCGCCGTCGGTGGTGTCGTCGTCTGGCGCGTCCGTGTCTGAGTCGCCGGGTCCGTCCGCTGTGGGTCCGGCCGTGGTGGGTCCGTTGTTGTCGCTCGACGCACCGTTACCCGACGTCGTCGCAGTCGTCTGGCCGTCACCATTGCCATCACCGTCGGCGGTGATCGTGGGCAGCGTGGTCATCCCCGTGGGGTCCTCGCCATTATCGTCTCCGCCGCACCCCGACACAGTCAGGAGCGCGAGCGCTGCAAATGCGAGCAAACGAGGGTCGTTTCCGAATCTGGTCATAGGGTGCCCCCCTGACCATGGACCCAGGGCACAGCGCCCGTGAAGGAAAATGTTTGCTCAATCAAAAACGTTCGTGTGATCAGACGGTTGGCGGCTGCGGCGTGCAACGCGTCGAAGCAGTGCGTTAAACGAAAATGGTCTGACCAGAAACTCCGCGACGCCCGCGGGATCGCAATGCTGCGGGGCCTGTCCGTCTCGGGTCATCAGAACGACACGGACATGACGGAGCCTCGCCTGCGCGATGGGGTCGCTACCGCCTTGCTGTGCCGTGTCTGCATCCGCCAGGAATACGTCGAAACGAGACGTCTGTAAGACGATTGCGGCGTGGGCAGCTGTTTGTGTCAGCGTTACGCGAAACTCAG
The DNA here is from genome assembly GCA_016763875.1 of Nannocystaceae bacterium. GTDB lineage: Bacteria > Myxococcota_A > Polyangia > Nannocystales > Nannocystaceae > JAESSZ01. The sequence goes on along the minus strand of JAESSZ010001057.1, from coordinate 2,223 downwards.
CGAGCAGCAGGACTTGCTTGAGATCGTCCGCAACGCCGCGCTCGCTTTCGAGCACGACGATACGCCGCGACTCAGTACAGGACCCCACACTACCGAGCACACGGTGGACAGCCTCGGGGTCACACTGCCGTTTCGAATTTCCGCCGTGCACCATTTCTCCCGCGCGAAAGAGCGCTAGCGGGCGCAATCCTACAGCCGGTTGTCCAGGGGAACGCCGAACACCAAGTCGGAGACGGCCGCCGGACCACCGCTATGGCAGTCGATGCAAAAACCGACCTTGCCTGCGTTGCCCGTCGCGCCCTCACCGTTGACGCGCAGCCAATACCAGTCGTTGCCGGCGGGGTCGTAGCCCGAGAACGCCTTGTACATCGCGAAAAATCCGTCAGGGTCACCCGCAGCGTCGAGGTTCTCTTTCACGATCAACGTGCCTTCGGGGAACGTCACCGCAGTCGGCGCGGCAGGATCGATCGATAGGTAGGTGTCGCTGTACTCGGCACCGATGTAGAACTGCACCGTGTCGGCCAGCGCGTGCAGACTGCCCGTTGCCTCGTCGCTCAGCTGCACCATCGTGGTCTTGTAGGCCAGCGATGCTTGGAGCACGGCATCTTCGTCGACCATCTCAATGTCGGAGGTGCCGCTGTTGGCGGTGTCGGCCGTGTCCGTACTGTCGCCGCTGCCGCCATCGTCTTGCGACTGCGTGTCGGAGGACGCCTGCGGGTCCCCGTCGTCCGAGTCGCAGGCCAGCGCCTCACCGAGGAAGAGCAGAGCGGTGGCAGAGACGAACGTCCGCCGAAATCGGGTCTTTCGAGCCATCGTGACCAGTATACCGCGCCCTCGGATTTGGTTACCGGCGAGGCGCCCGCGCCGTCGACCGTGCGACTCGCTAGTGCAGCGTGTCGAGCTCACGCCGCTCGGGGTAGTCGGGTGAGCCACAGCTCAGGCGGGCGATGCAGTCGCGGTCGAAGATGGTCGTATCGCCTTTGAAGTAGGCGCCCATAACGTGGAACATGTACCACCCGATATCAAACACTTGACCCTCGATCCTATCGGCGTTGCACTCGGGGGCCCCGCTGCCGTTGGTCTCTTTGCACAACTGGACGGCCCAGTCCGTCATCTGTCCGGGAAGTGGGAACCCATGCTGCCCTTCGGGGATCGCGAACGGAAAGATCGCACCCGATGGCCCCGGAAGCGGGTTGCCCCAGACGTCTTGTGTCACCATGGTGCGCAACGGCGGGTCCAGGCGAACGACCCCGTCACCCCAGATATCGTCGCCCTCCGCGAAGTTCTCGATATCGATGTGACTGACGTCGATGGGACCGTCGAACCGGACGGTGATCGGTTGGTACACGCCCCAACCGTCGAGTCCGTCTAGGAGGCGACGAGTCTGACGCTCGAAGCCCGTGGGCGCGATGACTGAGGCGTTGACCCGCAGGCCCGTGCGCGAACTCGGGTCGTGGCGCGTCGCGATATCGTTAGGCAGGGGATCTCTGGCAGCGGTCGGTTGTCGAAGTCGAACTTGACCGAGACTTCCGCGGGAAGCGCACGCATGAGCCCGTCGGCCTCTCCGCATCCCGCGCCCAAGATCGCCAAGCAGACCGCCGCAGAAAGTAGCATCGAACGCGTCATCATTCCCCTCGAGTTGGCGCCGTCTCGCCTGAGCGGCAGTACGGCCTCTTGTACCGAACCGAGCACGGTCTGGGCCTCTGGACGGGGGGGAAGCCTCGCGCGGTCCGTCAGGGCGTGTCGTCGCTCTCCTGGCGTGGTGGAGGAACGCCGTTTGTCAGCGTGGAGCGGTCTTGTTGCGCCGCCACCAGAAAACGAAAAACCCCGCTTCCAGAAGGAAGCGGGGTTTTTACGGTGAGCCCGGAGGGAATCGAACCTTCAACCCGCGGATTAAGAGTCCGCTGCTCTGCCAATTGAGCTACGAGCCCGTAGCGGCCAGGTATATAGACGATTTCCCGCAGATGAAAAGGGCCTCAGAGAGAATTTTTCAACTCGTTGCGATTGAGTGCCTCTGTGGGCCTGGGATCTCACAGATCGGAGGGACGCGTCCGGGCGACGGAGTCGGTTTCGCGCGGCATAGTCGGCCACATGCGCACGACGAGCGGCACCCGGCGGACTCCTAGCGCGGCGTGGGCGTGGGCCCGCGTGCTCGGCGTGATTTTGTGGAGCGGGACATTGTGTGGCGGGTGCCTGCGGGTTCCCGTGGCCGATGCCACCGCG
>JAESSZ010000105.1 GCA_016763875.1 Nannocystaceae bacterium | reverse complement strand
CGTTGTCGGTGGAGTCGTCGGTGCTGCTGTCGGCGTTCGTCTCCGCGTCGGTCGCGGCGTCACTTCCGCCGAGCGTCGTGGCGCCGTCGGTGCCATCACCCGCCGTCTCAGGCACGGGATCGAGGCCGCATGCCGCCGTGACGCTCATCGCAGCAGAGACCACCGCCGCAAAGACCAGGCCCAATCTCAGTGATCGCTGCGGTCGCATCTCCGTCCTGGATACCAGACGCGTGGCCTGGATGTCTCACGCGCGGCGCTGATAGACGGCGAGCACCAGGTAGTTGCCCTCACGGTGGCCCGGCACCGTCGGGTGGTCGACGTCGGGGCCCAGAACTCTGACGCGAGTCCACGCGGTGTCGCGCGCGGCTTCAAAGACGGCGCGGTCGAGCGCTTCGAGTCCAAAGTGGTGGCTGCAGCTACATGCCACGATATGGCCACCGACGCGCACCCGTGGCGCCAGTCGCCCTATCGTTCGGCTCATCGCACCACGTGCGCGGTCGACGTCGGACCGACGCATGGCGAGTTTTGGTGGATCGAGCACCACGGTCCCGAACGGTCCCGCAAGGCTTGCGTGATCGAGGCGGCCGAACATGTCGGCTTCGATGAACTCAACGTCCGAAAAACCGGCGTCGGTCGCGTTGGCACGGGCGCGGGCGAGCGAACGTTGGGAGCTGTCGAGCCCAATCGCCGCGACACCAGCGGCGCGGGCGGCCAAAGCGAACCCACCCACGTGGCATCCGACGTCCAGCAGCGTGCCCCCGGTCCCCGCCGCCAAACCGGCGACCCAGCGGCGGTTGTCGCGTTGGTCGAAGTAGGCGCCGGTCTTCTGCGATGGGGGCGGGTCGACGACAAAACGCATGCCTCCCTCGTGGAAGGTCAGTTGCTCGGGGGCGTCCTGCAGCGAGACGCTCGCCTCGATCGCTTCGTGTTTTGCTGCCGCCTCGGGCACAATGACGTGGATGCGTCGCGGGGACACTTGCTCACGCAGCGCCGCGACGATGGCCTCACGTCGTGCGAGCATCGGGGCGGTCGTGATCTGCACGACGAGGTCCTCCCCGTATCGGTCAGCCACCAAGCCGGGCAACCCGTCGCCTTCACTGTTGATCACGCGGTACCCGGTCGTGCCATTGGCCTCCAGCCGGTAGGCCTCGCGGGCAGCGGCAGCGCGGGTGATCTGGGTTTGCAACCAGTGCTCTTCGGGCGGCGCTGTGGACCAAGAGATCATTCGGAGCGCGATGCTCGAGGCTTCGGAGTACAGGCCCCAACCCAGGGGCCTGTCGCGCTGGTCCACAAGTTCAGCGATGTTCCCCGGACTGATGGGTCCGGTGACCTTGGCGATTTGGCGCGCGCGAATCCACGGCCCGGTGGCTGGACCAGCTCGGCCAGCGTCACGGCGCAACTGGACTCGGATACAAGGAGACCGTTCGTCGAGGGCGGGCACCGGGCCGGAGGATAACCAAGTGGCGCCCAGTCTCCGCGCCAATGGTGATCACTTGCGCGTTTTCGCGACCACTGAGATCTCGGTCTTGCCGGCCGACTCGCGCAACTGGCGCGTTCATCGATTCGTAGGCTCAAACAAGGACGATTCCGGTGCGATCGACCGAGTTCGTGCTTGCCCACATGTGGGCTGCTGTGGTCATCTAGAGGCGCGGGGTTAATAGAGGATGAGCAAAACCAGACTTCTCAGTGCATTGGTGTTCACGGGCACGCTCGCGGGGGCGGTTGCCATGCCGCAGACCGCAGAGGCCTACAGCGTCCGTGTCCACATCCATCTCGCCAACGAGATTCGCGATGCCCTCATCAAGAACTGGGATGCCGTGGATTGCACCGAGGGTGAAGACCCGTGGTGCGGCAAACCGGCTATCAAACTGCTCGGGCCTGGCGATGAGCCGCAGTGGGTGCTGTTGGACAAGGACAACGCCGAGGCCATCCGGGACAATCCCGAGTTTTGGCGCGGTGGTGCTATCGGCCCGGACAACACGGTTTTCCCGGGGCTGACCGACCCATCGCACGCGTGGCACTTCTTCCCGTTTTCCCAGTGCCAGGCGATGCTGGACAACGCCGAGACCCCGCCCGAGCGTGCCTACGCCCTCGGGTGTTTTCTGCACGGCACCACCGACAACAACGTCCATCACGTCGTCAATTACTTTTCCGGCGAGACGTTCACGCTGTATCCCAAGGACGCCGCCCAAGACGGCGAACTCCGGTTCCATCTCCTCAACGTCGTTCGACACATCACGGTCGAGGGCAAGATCGAAAAAGCGCTCACGGCGGCCCGACCGGAGGCATTTACCGCCGAGAAGATGAAGCACGCGATCGCCAAGGACCTGTATCGCCGCGTCTACCTCGACCCCAATGACGAGGGTCGTGGACTGTGGCACTGGTTCGCAGGCGATCTCGTTCAGCGAAAGAATGACGCTCTGCGGGCCGCTCAACTCGACGGTTTCGATCCCAACGACGAGCTCGAGACCTCGATCGAGGAGCTCAGAGAACAGGGCGTCACCATCGACCTGGATGGGCGGGTCATGGATGCGTACATCGACTTCCTCAAGGCCGGCGGTAGTGTCGAGGTGCTGAGCCCGGGATCGCTCGCGCCTTACGAGTACGTACTGCTGCTCCCCGAGATCATCGAGGACGTCAAACGCCTGCTCGACATCACCGAAGCGCGTGGCGTTCAGCGGATGGGTGAGCTCGTCGCCGAGTGGGAAGCCGAGGGCGAGTGCGGGCTGTCGTGTCCTATCTTGGTGAGCAAGAAGAAGCTGTGGCAGCACATCTTCCAGGGCACAGCCAACACGCGCAGTCTCTACGGCCAGGCCGTCGACCTCAAGAAAGAGCAGCTCAACGAAGTCATCGAGGGGTACCTCGGCTCGGTCGAGCGACTCAGTAACCTGCTGGTCGAAAAGGGCCCCGCTGGCCTCGCACTTGCTGACATCACGTTTGCGACCCAGCCGCTGGTGGATGCCATCGACCGGGTCACGGACTTCCCCTACGAGGTTTTGTTCCCCGCGTGGGCGGTCGATATCATCGACTCCATCGCGCCTTTGCGGAGCTTCCTCGAAGGCTCGATCCGATTGGTGACCGAGGAGTTCAAGAAGCAGATCGTCGAGCGTATGAACGAGTACACCAGGCAGCTGCGCGAGCAGTTGTTGGCCCTGTCGCCGCAGGTGATCCAAGACATCAACGCTAAGGTGAACGAGCTCAAGGAGATCGCCATCGCGCAGATCGACGCGGCGAAACTGGAGGCGCTGGGAATCGACCTCTCCGACGGGGACGCGGCGTTCAAGTCGTTTGATACCAGCGTGCTGTACATGAACAGCTACAACTCCATCGCTGGCGTTTTGGCCAACCAGGAGCTGGTCTTTTCGCAAGCGGCGACGAGTTTCTCTGGCGGTGGCCCGGTGAGCTTCGACGCGAGTTGGCAGGTCGGCTACACGCAGATGTCGGTCTGCGAAGACCTCGCAGCGGCGTTTTACCCCTGCGGAACCTCAGCCATTGAGGTCCTGCAGCCCGACTTCCGCGAGTGCGAGACCATCGAGATGATCTCGCCCGAGATGCAGCCGAACATCGAGTGTCACGACGGCTCGGCGGTCGAGTTCGATAGCGATCCAAACCCGGCGACCTGCGTGAAGCGGGATCTCGAGACCATCATCGGCCCCGAGGAAGGTCACCTGGGCAGCTATTCCTTGGCGTACCCCGCCGACCTCGCTGACCGTGGGCCGGAGTGTGTGGGACTTTCGGTGCCCGGTAGCCTCGGCGTTTCGGGCGATCGTCCCGAAGACAACGCGGGCGGCAGCAGCAGCGATGACGATGCCGGCAGCGATGGCTGTGCGTGCTCCTCAGATCCCACGCGTCGCGAGACCCCATGGTGGCTGGCGCTGGCGGTTGTGGGGCTGGTGACGCGCCGCCGACGTTTGTGAGCGGTCCCCCGCTGCGCCTCCCGCATCCCGCGCGGGTAGGCCAGCTCTTCGCGCAGTTGCAGATCGAAGCCAGGCCCGACGGTGCCGTTCATCCCGAGGCTGCGCGTGTGCAGGCAACGTTGTTCGCCGGTTTGGCGAGCCATGCTTTTCAAACGTCCACTTGCTGACGTAGGCTACGCGCCTACGCTGTGGATGAAGTAGGCATGGTCAGGGAAAATAGGCTCACCATTGTCCAACTGTGGGGTTGGACTGCACTCGCGAACCTGCTGCTGGTCCTCAGCGGTTGTCCAGGTCTTCCGCCGTCGCTCCAAGCCGCTGCCACCGATGGCACCGGTACGGCCCGCACTCCGACGACCGGAAGCGACGTATCGAACGCCGACTCTGACACAGCACCCGATGTATCGACTACCGGCAGCGGCACAAGCGGCAGTGCGACTGATACAGACCCTACAACCGGCGACGACGGCTGCGTGCCGCAATGCGACGGGCTGAACTGCGGCGATGACGGATGCGGCGGCTCGTGCGGGCTGTGCGACGAGTTTTTCGTCTGCACAGACGGTACCTGCGCCTGCAGCCCCCAATGCGACAACATCAACTGTGGCCCCGACCCAGTGTGCGGCGCTTCATGTGGCACTTGCCCCGACGATGGGGTTTGCATGGGGGGAGCCTGCGATTGCACGCCAGAGTGCGACGCATTGGAATGCGGGATCGACGGAAACTGCATGGTTTCCTGCGGCCTTTGTAGTGGCGGCGAGACATGCGTCGGCGCCACTTGCGACTGCGTGCCCCAATGCGATCTTGTGGACTGTGGGCCCGATCCTGCGTGTGGCGAGGACTGCGGCGGCTGCCCGAATGGTCAAGAATGCACGGAAGGTGCTTGTGGCTGCGTGCCCGACTGCTCTGGGCTTGCGTGCGGCGCTGACCCTAACTGCGGGGTTTCCTGCGGGATCTGCGGTGCAGGCCAAGAATGCGACGACGACAGCGGAAGTTGTGTCTGCGTCCCCGACTGTGGCGCGGCCGTGTGCGGCGTAGACCCCGTCTGCGGGACATCGTGCGGAGACTGCCTCCCGAGCGAAGCTTGTGAGGGCGGGGTCTGTGTTTGTCAGCCCGACTGCGGGGCGCAGGAGTGCGGCGTTGACCCCGTTTGCGGGGAACCATGTGGGACCTGCTCCGGCATCGATACATGTGTCGACGACATGTGCGAGTGCGTGCCCGTGTGCGGCGGGGTGGAGTGCGGCCCCGACCCCCTGTGCAACATGCCTTGTGCCGATTGTCCCGGCAGCGAGGTCTGCACCAACGGCGCTTGCGACTGTATCCCCGACTGTTCTGGTCTGGAGTGCGGCCCCGACCCGGTGTGCGGTGTCTCGTGCGGCGCGTGCAGTCCCTCCAACCCCACCGAGGTCTGCAGCGGTGGCGCGTGTGCGTGCGTGCCTCAGTGCGGCGGCGCGGACTGTGGTCCCGACGGGTGCGGGGGCAACTGCGGTAGTTGCGATGCCAACGAGACTTGCAGTGGCAATACTTGCGTCTGCGTGCCCGACTGCAACCCACCCGAATGTGGGTCGGATGGATGTGGCGGCTCGTGCGGCAACTGCCTCACGACTGAAGTGTGCAACTCGGGTACCTGCGATTGTGTGCCCGTCTGCGGGGCTGCGGAGTGCGGCCCCGATACGTGTGGTGGCAATTGCGGCACCTGCGGCGGGAATGAAACGTGCCAAGGGGGTACATGCGTATGTACACCAGACTGTAGCGATCAAACCTGCGGCGTAGACCCAACCTGCGGCGCCAGCTGTGGCACCTGCACTGCGCTGGACGGCTTCGGCTGCGAAGCGACGTACGATTGTCCTGCGGGAGACACATGCACCCAAACGGGCACCGGGCAGTTTTGCACCGATGTGGTCGGCTGGGACGAGCCCGACTCCAACGTACCGCCCATCACGGTGATCCTCGCGTACCGAGTCACGCTGCCAGCATCGGAGTTGAAGCACTTCACCATCGAATCCGACATCGCCACTGCGCCCGCCACCGCTGTGATGGCGCTGTACGAGGATGACAACAACGATGGCGATCCCGACTTCCTGGTGGCGGTCAGCGATCAGTTCGAGCTCAATGGCTCGCTGTACATCACCAATGAGCTTTCGGTTGGACTCTCGGCTGGCAACTACTGGGTCGCGGTGCTTTTTGAGGACCCGAATCCGGGCATCGTTCGTCTCAGTGCATCCGGTTCCAACGCCGCGGGCACGCTGTGGGCACAAGTCGCGACGTTCCCCAACCTTCCCAATCCATTCGTGCCGCTCGCCTCGGGCGGCGCACCCAACTATCAATACGCCCTAAGCGTCATTATCGAAGAGAACTGAATCCGCGTCGCGGGCCACTTGTTTCCAGGCGCTTTTCCGCCTGGCAGGACAGTCGCGACCTGTCGCTCCCTTTCGTTCCCGAGAAGAATCCGTGCGCTCCCCCAGACTCTCCATCCTCGCCAGCCTCTCCACCCTCACCGCCCTGGCGGCCGTATCCGTACCTTCCGTCGCCTCCGCTGCACCACCGGTCCCCCCGACTGCAGTCGACTTCGTTGTCACCCTAGCGAACAACGGCGCCGCCGACCAAGACATCGTACTCAACCTCTTGTTTGCACCCGCTGGGGCGGACACCACGGTCGACGACATCCAGGTCGACTTCACGCATCCCTATGACGATGGGATGCACTCCTTCACGGGAACGACCTTGTTTTCATTGGGCACGACGTGCGATGGGAGTGAGATCGGATTGGGGGTGGTCTGGAACTACACCCATCCCATGACTTTGCTCAGCACCCAAGACGATCTCACGATCATCTGCGAGCAGGCGTCTGATGGCGCGAGAGAATACCGGTTTACGATCGACCGCAGCAACGCTGACGCCCTCGAGGACAACTACGAGCAATGGTCGGTCGAGGCCACGATGGGAACGCCCAGCGTGCCGACGATCCCCGCGGCTTGTGTTTCCGCGACTGGGTTGGGCGGCGGTGGGGATGCGTATTTCATCACCAACCCGGGCAACCAGTTCAGCCCGAGCGGCAAGAGCTGCAACGATGCGCCCGTGGTCAGCACGGTGCTTGTGCTCGACAAGTCGGGGAGCATGGGGGGCACGCCTGCGGGATGGGCCGAGACCAAAAGCGAAGCGCTGAACCGGTCGGTCGAAGACCTGTTTATCGTGTGGCAGACTCGGCGCGCATTCGAGGGAGGGATCCCTGGGCTTGATCGCGACTTCGTGGGCATCCGGTACTTCGATAGCGCCGCATCCGTGTCGGCCCCACAGGCCAACTTCGTGGAGCTGGTTCCGCAGCCCGCGGCGAGCAATTCGATCCACTCCGACAACGGCGATCTGTCCGATTGGCTCGATCCGGCGAACTTCCCTGCGCCCGGCGGCACCACGTCCATCGGGTCGGGCATCCTCGCGGCGGAAGCCATGATGACGTCTCCCACCACCCCCATCGGGGCGGGCGCGGCCGACCGCAAGGTTCTGGTCGTCATGAGCGACGGGATCGAGAATGTCTTTCCCAAAGTCATGTGCGTGGGTGCGGGAGACTGTGGCACCGTGGATGCGGCCGCCGTCTACACCCCATTCGCGGGGGAGTTCGATCGCATTTCCGCAGTCACGGTGGGCTCACCCGCCACGGTCAACGAGGCGATCCACGAGGCGCTGTCGTACAGCTACGAAGGTGGCGTCTACCTCGCTGCCAACTCGTTCGATGGCGCCTTGGACGGTGAACTCCGGACGTACTTCCTCGCGATTTTGGAGGATTTCCTGCAGTTCGAAACGGTGCAGGCGACACGTCTCGGCAGTGCCCATGTGACCCCGGACGAGCCGTACTTCACGACGTTTGAACTCGGCTCGACGGGTCACGACTCAACCATCGAAGTGATGTGGGGCGGATACGAAGGCGTGGTCGCCTTGTTCCCTCCCGGAGGACTCGATCCGATCGCCTTGAGCGGGTCCCGTTTCATTCACGCGGACTTGCCCCACCTGCCCGGTGAGTGGGGCCTGGCCCTGTATACGTTCGAGGGGTCGCCAGAGGAGTTCTACTTCGCGGTTCTCGAGGACGATGATGTGATGCACGCCGAGATGGACGTCCTTCACGACACGTTCGAGCCTGGCGAAGATCTGACGGTCCAAGCTCGGATTACCGGAGCGGGGGACTTCCCGCTCACCGGAGTTACAGTTGAGGTCGACGTCACGGCGCCCGCGCTCTCGGTCGGCGAGTTTTTGTCTGAGTATTGGGTGAACCCGTACGGGCAGGGGCAAAACGATGTCTCGGTGGCATCCGCAGTCCTCGACGCAGCCCTTGCCGCGCTGAGCGACTGCGCACCCGACGGGCCGGCGTGTACGCCCCCCGAACTGCAAACAACCGTGACACTGGAGCTGCACGACGACGGGCTGGACGGAGACGTCACCGCCGACGACGGTCTGTACACGGCTCTGTTCCCGTCCACGGCCCCCGGAAACTACTACTTTGATTTCCGAACGATCGGCGCGTCTACGCCTCAAGGCGAGACGTTCGCCCGCGCCAAGACGGTGATCCGCCACGTTCGCACCGTGCCCGACCCCGAAGAGACGCAGATCTCCTCGGTCACGTTCACCAACGACAGTGGCCAAATCCAAACCACGCTGACGGTTCGCCCCCTGACGCGAGGCGGCTACGCGGTCGGCCCCGGATGGGACGCTTACCTGACCGCCAACGTCAACGGGACCCTTCGGCGGTTCACCGACGCGCGCAATGGCGACTATGTGCTTGAGCTGTTCGGTAATGTGGATGCTACTGCGACGGTAGAGGTTGCGTTCATCACCGCGCTGCGGCCGTTGGGCGATGCCGAGTGGGAGACACAAGGAGTCATCGAAGGATTGACCACGCAATTCCTCGGCGAAGAGAAGTTAGGAAATCCGGACGACGGGACCTGCTCCGTGGGTTCGAGCGGTCGCAACCGTTCGGGCGCCGTGTGGTTGTTCGGCCTGCTTGTACTGGGTGCGGCTGCTCGCCGTCGTCGGATCAAGCTTCAGAGCTAACCGCCTGAAACACCGGCAATAGCCGCCGTTCAAGCCTGCGTTTCACCGAAGAAACGCAGGCTTTCTTCGTTCTCATCTGCACCCGCGACAGACATGCGTTCCCCGATCCTCAAGATTCGCTCGTGGCCGGCCGCCACGTTTCTTTTCGTTGCCGGTGCGGCTTGTCCGTCGACCCCCGCGAACACGCACAGCGGTGGCACCACGGGAAGCGACAGTGCCAACAGCATCGCCGACGGAACGAGCGTGGCCCAAACCACCGGATCCGCGCAGACGACCAGCGCAGCGGACGGGCCGAGCCCGGATGTCGATGGCAGCGGCGTGGATGACACGAATCTGGATGACACGACTGCGGGCGATACGACTGCGGGCTATACGACTACCGAGGGCACGACTACCGGCGACACGACTACGGGCACGACCGGCGACTGCGTGCCCCAGTGCGGCGGACGTGAGTGCGGCGACAACGGCTGCGGAAGCGTGTGCGGTTTCTGCACGCCCCTGCGGGTCTGTGTCGATGGTGCATGCGAGTGCGACCCCATCTGTGACGGACTCAACTGCGGCCCCGACCCGATCTGCGGGGTCTCGTGCGGAGAATGCCCCAACGACGAAGTGTGCACCGCGGGCGCTTGCGATTGCGTACCCGAATGCGGGGAGCAGAGCTGCGGCCTCGATCCCGTGTGCGGGGTCTCGTGCGGCATCTGCTTGTTTGGCGATGTCTGCATCGATGGAGAGTGTGGGTGCGCCCCGGACTGCAGCGAGCAAACCTGCGGACTGGACCCTATGTGCGGGGTCAGCTGTGGAACGTGCACCGTGGCCGAAGGGCTCTCGTGCGGGAGTACGTACAACTGCCCCCCAGCGGGGACCGGCACGTGCACGCTGCCCGGGCCCGGAATGTTCTGCGGCGATGTCGTGGGCTGGTCGGAACCCGACTGGAACGTCCCCGCCACCATCGCAATCTTGGGTTACCAGTTGCCCGAACCGTTGCCGCAATCACGACTCAAGCACTTCGTCATCGAGTCCAACGCAGCAACCGCCCCGGCCAACGCGATCATGGCGCTGTACACCGACGAGGACGAAAACGGTGACCCGGACGTCCTGGTCGCCACGTCCGAGGCTTTCCAACTCAACGGCAGCGTCTACGTGACTGCCGAGCAGTCCGTCGATCTCCCCGCTGGCGAGTACTGGGTCATGATGCT
>JAESSZ010000104.1 GCA_016763875.1 Nannocystaceae bacterium | reverse complement strand
TCGCCGCCACCAAGGACGGCGTGACCAACCGCAACTTGTACCGTGTGCCGATGGCCGGCGGCGAGATCGAACGCGTCACGCCCGCCGACGGCATGCACTCGGGCGCGGTCTCAGCCAAACACAACCTCTTTGTCGATCTGCACAGCACCCGCAGTGCGCCGCCTACGATCACCATTCGCTCGCTAGCCAGCGGTGAGACCGTGCGTGCCCTGCCGATCGAGCCCGATCCAAAAGTAGCCGCGCTCGACCTCCGCCCCCCGAAACTGGTCACGATGTCCACCGAGGACGGCACCTTGCTGCACGGCGCGCTGTACGAGCCACCCGCTCAGTTCCACGCGCCATACCCGACGCTGGTGAGCGTCTATGGCGGACCGCACGCGCAGCGGGTCACCGAGTCGTGGGGCATGACCGTAGACATGCGAGCCCAGTTCCTCGCCAGTCGCGGCTACCTGGTGTTCAAGCTCGACAATCGCGGTTCTGCCCGACGCGGGCTCGCGTTTGAAGGCGCGATTCGTCACGACATGGGCAACCTGGAGATCAGCGACCAAGTCGAAGGGGTGCGGTGGCTGACCGACAAGGGGCTGACCGACAAGGACCGCGTCGGCATGTACGGCTGGAGTTACGGCGGGTACATGTCCGCGATGGCCTTGGCGCGGGCCCCGGAGACGTTTCACGCCGCGGTCGCAGGCGCCCCGGTAACGCACTGGGATGGCTACGACACGCACTACACCGAGCGCTACATGGGCACGCCGCAGTCCAACCCCGACGGGTACCGCGACAGCGCGGTGATGACCCACGTCGAGGCCATTGTGGGCGAGTTGATGATCGTGCACGGTCTCATCGACGAAAATGTGCACTTTCGCCACGCGGCGCGACTGATCCAGGCGCTGGTCTCCGCGGGCAAGGACCACGAGTTGCTCATGTTCCCCGACGAACGGCACATGCCACGCAAAGAAGCAGACCGCGTGTACATGGAAGGCCGACTGCTGCGTTTCTTCAACAAGGCACTCGCCACCCCCGCGCCCTGAGGAGGACCTTGAAGTACGTTCTGAAGACCGCTGCGCCGACGCGCACACCCTTCGACCTGGATGCCGACCTCAACGTCCAGCAGCGCACCGTTGTGCGCGCGCCACCGGGGCGCCTCTTGGTCATTGCGGGCGCGGGCACGGGTAAAACACGAACGCTGGTGTACCGCGTCGCCAAGTTGCTGTTCAGCGGCTGTCCGCCCGAGCGAATCTTGCTGTGCACGTTCACCAACCGAGCGGCACGCGAAATGGTCTCGCGCGTGGAGGAACTGGTGGGCGCACACATGCAGCGCATGTTTGCCGGTACGTTCCACCACATCGGTAATCGCCTGCTGCGTCGGCACGCGGAAGCGGTGGGTCTGTCGCCCGACTTTTCGATCCTCGACCCCGAAGACGCCCGCACGATGTTGAGCAGCGTCATCGCAGACCTTGGGCTCAAGCAACTGACAGCGCGACGTTTCCCGCCGCCCAAGGCCCTATACAGCCTGCAATCGCTTGCTCGCGGCAAGCAGGTCCCCGTGGCCGACGTCATCGCTGAGCAGAACCCGAAAATGCTCGAGCAGCTGCCGACCATTGAGCAGGTCTTGCAACGGTTTGCCGCGCGAAAACTAGCGATGAACGCGTGCGACTTCGACGACCTGCTGGGGTTGTGGCACGAGTTGATGACGCAACCCGAGCACGCCAAGGTCGCCGAGGAACTCGGAGCATCCTTTTCACACGTTTTGGTCGACGAGTACCAAGACGTCTCTGCACTGCAGGGGTCGCTGTGCGAACGCATGGCGGATCATTGCGGGAGTCTGACCGTCGTTGGGGGCGACGCCCAGTCGATCTACGGGTTTCGGGGCGCGGACTTCCGCCAGATCGCCGAGTTTGGCCGACGCCATGCCGAGGCGCAGATCCTGACGCTGACGATCAACTACCGCTCGACCCCTGAGATCTTGGCGTTGGCCAACCGCAGCATCGCGAGAAATCGGTCGGGGCATCGCAAGGACCTTTCGGCGGTTAAGCAAAGTGGGATGTTGCCGGCCGTCATCCCCCTGCGCGACGTGTACCAGCAGGCGGAGCTTGTTGCGCAACGGGTGTTGGAGCTCCACCACGACCAGGCGCTGCCCCTGGCGAAGATGGCGGTGCTGTACCGCAATCACGGGCACAGCCTCGAGCTGCAGGTGGAGTTATCGCGTCGCGGCATCCCGTTCGCGATCCGGAGCGGGGTGCGCTTCTTCGAACAGGCGCACATCAAAGACGTGGTCGCCTACCTGCGCGCGCGGCAAAACCCCCGGGACGCGTTGTCGTGGGTCCGGCTATTGAAGCAGTGGCCCGGTGTGGGGGCACAAACCGCCGACCGTATGGCACTCGCGCTGGCGGGTCTGCAGCAGGATACGGACACCCAGCCGGACGCCCAGCCGGACACTCAGGCCGCCGTCACCGTCCACGATCGGACGACACTGCGCGACGAAGCCGAGCGGGCCAAGGGCCGCGGTAAGGCGGCTTTGCTGCGGCTCTCGAAGCTTTGGGACGCGCTGACCGAACAGCACAGTGCCGGACCAGGCGAGGCGATTCGGCAGGTCCTGACCCAGCACTACGGCGAGTACGCCGAGCGCACGTATCCCAACGCGACCGCTCGCCGCGAAGACCTGGAGCACTTGGCCGCGTTTGCCGACAGCTACCCCTCCACGCAAGCGTTCTTGGACGAGGTCGCGCTGGTCCAGGGCGTGTCGGCCGAGAACGTAGGAGGCTCCGATGCCCCGCAAGACCAACTCGTGCTGTCGACGGTGCACCAGGCCATGGGACTCGAGTGGCCCATCGTCTTCTTGCTCGCGCTGGCCGATGGACGGTTTCCTTCGGCGCAGGCGCTACGCACCGACGAGGACATCGAAGAGGAGCGACGGCTGTTCTACGTTGCGGTCACCCGAGCGGCCGACGAGCTGTACCTGTGTTATCCGACGATGGAGGAAGGGCGCGACGGTCCCTCCCGCTTGCTCCGGGCCAGCCGTTTCGTGACCGAACTGGACCGAGTGCCGCGCGTGTTCGACCGCTGGGACATCGAAGAAGCGCCCACCGAGGACTGACGGCCGCACGCACGCCCCTGGCCGCACAACGGGCCTGGGTCAGCGGCGACCGTCGGCGGCCACGGCATCGATCCGCGCCGCGATCTGCTTGAGCACGGTTGCGTTCCAAGGGAACTCGACGTGGGTCACGTTGAACTCCAGGTGCTCAACGTCGTTGTCCGGATTGGGGTCGATGCAGGCTTGCCAGGCAACGATGCCGTCTCGCTTGCTGTACAGCGCGGTCACGGGGACCTTGATAGGCACCTCGTTGCGTTTGGCGAACGCGCGCTCGATCTCGTCGAGGCTCATGCCTGAGCGACGCGGTGCCCGAGCGACCACGGTGTACTTGGGGCCACCGATGACCGGCGAGCCCATCGTGATGACTTGGGCGACCGCATTCGGTATCTCCCGCGCCGTCTCGCGCGCGATGACGCCACCGAGGCTCCATCCCACCAGGTGTACCCGCTGGCCCCCCGCTTCGTAGCGCCGCGTCACTTCGTCGATGATGCGCGGCACCAACCGACGAACGTCGCCGCGATTGCGCCCCTGCTGCCACCCCGCCACGCGGTGGCCACATCGCGTCAGGTAGGCACGCAACGCAAGCGTCGAGCCGTCACCCGCGAGATACCCGGGCAGGACGATGACCGGCGCAGACACCGAGGGGACGCGCGGAGCGTCGAGAGCGAGACGTGGGAGCGAGACCGCGCCGCAAACAAGCCCCGCGAGTTCACGAAACGGACGTAGCCGAGGTGGTCGGATCTCCGGTTGCAAGGTCTTGCTCAACGAACGTCGCCGTCACGAACTAGGTTACCCGGACGCGGACCGAAAGCACCACCGGGTACCGTTGATTCAGATCACGATTCAGTTCACGATTCAGATCACGATCCCGTTCATCTCGAACCAGCGCTGCGCCTGGCTGCGAAGACTTGCGTCCTCGGGCCGTTGTGCAGCGAGAATCTCTCGAATCCGGCGCGCGTCGTCCAGTACACCGACGTAGTCACCGGCCACCAGACGAAGTCGTGCGCGGTCGTACAATGCAGTCCCGGCCGCCTGAGCGTCCAGGTGTCGCTCCGCCACCGCGGCCGCCCGCCCGGTGACTTGCGCGGCAGCCTCGTCGCGACCCAGCGCCAGCAGAGCGAAAGATAGTCCACAGCCGCTGAGGATCGTGTCCGGGTGATCGGCACCCAGCCGAGCAATGATCGCCTCATGGCTTCGTCGAAGCAGCACTTCCGCCTCCACGAAACGATCGAGTTGCAGCAAGACCGCGGCGACGTTGAAATACGCCGCGGCCGTCAGGGGGTGGTCGGCGCCTCGTAGCTCGGCCTGAAGCTCGGCGCCGACGAGACC
This sequence comes from Nannocystaceae bacterium, assembly GCA_016763875.1. Lineage (GTDB taxonomy): Bacteria > Myxococcota_A > Polyangia > Nannocystales > Nannocystaceae > JAESSZ01. Next base: position 755 of record JAESSZ010000104.1, on the reverse strand, counting down.
AGTGCTGGCGGCTTGCTCGTGTTGGCCAGCCGCGTACTGCGATCCGGCGAGGTTGATCCATGATTGCGCCACGTCCGGGTCCTGGGCGCCCAGGGCGTCAATACGCGCCTCCAAAACCTCCTTGTGAAGTTCAGTGGCACCCTCATGGTCTCCCGAGAGCCCACGCAAGATAGCCAGCTCATTGCGAACGTTGAGCGCGCCACGGCTCCGCTCGCCCTCGACCGACGCGAAGATCTCGCGTGCGGCCGTCGCGTAGTGAGTCGCTTCGTCCAGTTCTCCCATCTCGCCCAGCGTCGCCGCCAGTGCGGTGTAGCTCTCCGCCATCCGTAAACTCCCCGCGGCCTGCGAGCGCTCCAACCGCGCGACTGCAGACTCGCCGAGCGCACGCGCCCCCTCGAAGTCACCGGACGTCCGATAGACGGCCGCGCGCAGACTCTCGGCTCGCGCCAACAGCACGGCGTCGACGTGACGCGACAGTCCAATAGCGATCTCGGAAAACTCGGCTGCGGTCTCTAACTCGCGGCTCCCCAAGGCGGCGGCCGCGACCAGCCACGCCGATCCCGCCGCGATCCTTGCGTGGTCGCTGCTTGCACTGATCTCGTAGGCGGACCGCGCGACCCGCTGCGCGGTGGCGTATTGCTGCCCGTTGTACGCCAGCCGCGCGAGCTGCGTGAGCGCGCGGGCGTGCTGCGGCGGGTATCCGATAGCGGCGGCCCGCTCGACCGCGACCTCGACTCGATGCTGCAGTCCATCGA
>JAESSZ010001056.1 GCA_016763875.1 Nannocystaceae bacterium | reverse complement strand
GCTTCTTGATCAGCAGCCACTCTTTGCCCTCCGCGGCGTTGCTGCCCCCGGTCCCTTTGGTCCGGACCAGCGTCCAGACCCCCGAAAGTTTGTGCCCGCGCAACTCGAACAAGAGCTTGCCCTTGGCATAGCCGGCCGCGACCGGTTCCAGCGGGATCCAGACCCCGCGGTCCCAGACGATCATCGCGCCCGCGCCGTAGTTCCCCTCGGCGATGATGCCCTCGAAGTCCACGTATTCGATCGGGTGGTCCTCGGTCTCCACCGCCAGGCGCTTGACCGTTGGGTCCAACGACGGGCCGCGCGGTACCGCCCAAGAGCGCAGCACGCCATCGATCTCGAGCCGCAGGTCCCAGTGCAGTCGGCGCGCAGCGTGCTTTTGCACGACGAAGAGGCGCGGTTGTCCGACGCCGTCGTCTAGCCCGCGGTCTGGTGTGCCGCCGACATGGCCGCCGAACGGCTCCTCAGTTCGGTCGCCGGAACGTTTTGCGCGGTACAGGCCCAGAGCGTCGGATTGCCCGCCGGTCTGCGCACTCTCATCGGCGTCGTCCTCGCTGCCGCGCTGCGCCACGGGCGGTACGGTACCATCGCGACGTGGCCGCCCGTGCAATCGCTTCCGGCACCATTGCCTTTGGCTTGGTGTCTATTCCCTGCAAGGTGTTTCCGTCCGCCTCGCCGTCGGACGCGATCCGGTTCAACAACCTGCACAAGGAGTGCGGCAGCCGGGTCAAAAATCAGCACTACTGCCCGAAGCACGATGCCGTCGTGATCCGTGACGATCTGATCAAGGGCTACGAGTTCGCCAAGGGGCAGTACGTGACCTTCGAGCCGGACGAACTCAAGGCGGTTGCCGAGCAGAGTTCTGGCGGCATCGACATCACGGAGTTCGTGCCGATCGACCAAATCGACCCGATCTACTACGCCAAGGCCTACTATTTGGGGCCGGATGTTGGGGCAGGGCGCGCGTATCATCTGTTGGCCGAGGCGCTGCGGCGCAGTGGTCTCGTCGCTTTGGCGAAGTACGCCGCGCACGGAAAACAGCATCTGGTGCTTCTTCGAGCCATCAAGGAAGGGCTCGTCATGCAGCAACTGCACTACCCCAAGGAGATTCGGCCGATCGAAGACGTCGACATTGAGGCGAGTGACGTCAAAGAGAGTGAGCTGCAACTCGCGATGCAACTCGTGCAGCAAGGCACGTCCAAAACGTTCCGGCCGTCGGAGTACTACGACGAGGTTCGCGATCGCGTCGAGGCATTGATCGCCAAGAAAGTCGAAGGCGAGGACATTCGCCAAACCAGCGCCGATGCTCCGCGCACTCAGGTCATCGATCTGATGAGCGCGCTGAAGGCCAGTCTCGGGGGCGAGTCGGACGCTGGCCAAGACGTTGGCCAACACCCTGGCCAAGAGGTTGTGCCGGACAAGGCCCAAGGCGATGGCTGACCCAGTCTTGTGTTGCGCTGCCTCCGCGAGATGATCCGGCCAGCCTTGGGCGCCGCACCAGGACGTCGGCGCGATTCGGCGCGTTGTCGCATATCGTCGCTGTCCAGAGACAAGGTAGGAGTCGCGGGACAACGGCACAGCCATGCGCACTTGGGAAGCGGAATTTGTCGCCAACAGCCCCCGCAAAATCGCGGGGTCGCGCATCGCCCACGGTGCGTTGCCGAGCCGCTCCGGATCGGGTCGCTTCAAAGGTGCAATTGAGGGGTTGTGCACCGTGCAGAGCCGTTATGCTTTTAGGGCCCACTCGCGCGGGCCCCCGCGTGCGAGCGCCCCAGCATCCGTGTTGCGGGATGGGCAGGACTGGCACGAACCAATGCGGACTCTTGTAGTCGAAGATGACGACACCCAGCGTGCGCTGTTGATCAGCGGGTTACAGGAGCTGGGGCACGAAGTGGAGGCCGTTGCGGACGGGGACGCCGGACTCCTCGCGCATCTGCGGGAGCCTTGCGAGTTACTCGTCATCGACTGGGTCATGCCCAAGATGGACGGCCTCACGCTGTGCCACAGGATCCGGGCGATTCCCGGCGCTCAGCAGCCCTACGTGTTGATGGTGACGGGTCGCGATCGGCCGCAGGACCTCGCCGCGGTACTCGACGCTGGTGCTGACGACTACATCGCCAAGCCCATGGAGATCGCACTGCTGCACACGCGGGTACGTATCGCCGAGCAGCGAGTCGCACACGAGCGTCGTCATCGGCAGGCTCGCGAGGCACTGGCTCGTTCTGAGGTTGAGTTCCGACGTGTGATCGAGCGTTGTCCGCTCGGCGTTATGGCGTTCCGCAACCACAACGTCGTGTACGTCAATGACGCTGGCGCCAAAGCGTTGGGCGCCGAACGCGGTGATCTGGTCGGCCGATCCGTCGAAGATCTCATGGGCCACGGCGATGGTGATCTTACCGCGCGTCGATTGGAGCGATTCGAGCGAACGGAGGTGCCCCCGCCGCCGATGGAGTGCACGATCAACCGCGCCAGCGGGACGCCGATGACCGCGTGGGTTATTCCCGTGACCCAGGCGTTGCTTGATGGCGAACGCGCGACCTTCATGATGTTCGAAGACATCACGGAGCGCCGCGCGGCTGAACGCGATCTTCGTCTGACGCAGTTTGCGATCGATCATGCGGCGGACCCCGCCCTGTGGTTGTCACGGGCGGGCAAGATCGCCTACGTCAACCATGCCGCGTGCGTCATGCTCGGTTATCCGCGCACCGAACTCGAAGGCAAGTCCGTGTGCGAGATCGACGTCTCCATGGGAGGCACCACGCCAACCGGCTGGGCGGCGGGCGTGACCGGGACCAGCAAGACCATGTTCCGTACGGCGACCGGCCGTACGGTGCCTGTCGAGGTCTCGACGAACGTCTTGAGCTTCGACGGCGAGGAGTTCATCGTGGCGTTTGCACGCGACTTGAGCGAACGGGAGCGCATGGCCGCGAACCTACAAAAGGCGGACCGGCTGGCATCGGTGGGGAGCCTGGCCGCTGGCGTGGCGCACGAGATTAACAACCCGCTGGCGTACGTCATAGCCAACCTTGAGGTCCTGCACGAAGACCTCAGCGAGATGAATATCGAGGGCGGGGACGCCATGCGCCGCAGCTTGCGAGAGGCGCTCGACGGTGCCGACCGCGTGCGACGCATCGTCGGTGACCTCAAGAGTTTCGCGCGGGCCGATGACGACGAGGTTCAAGCCGTGGATGTTCACGAGGTCATCGATGCGGCCGCCGACATCGCGTCCAACGAGATCCGGCATAGGGCCGAACTCGTGCGTCACTACGGCGATGTGCCTCGGGTGCGCGGCAACCCGGGACGGTTGACGCAAGTGTTTCTCAACCTCTTGGTCAATGCCGCGCATGCGATCGACGAGGGGAAACCGCACCAGCGGATCACGATCCGCACCCGCGAACAGTCCGATGGCGTCATGGTCGAGGTGAGCGACACCGGTTCGGGGATCTCCGACGAGATGGTCGATCGTATCTTCGACCCGTTCTTCACGACCAAACCCCTCGGCATGGGCACCGGCCTCGGTCTGTCGATCTGCCATGGGATCATCAACGCACTGGGCGGCGAGATCCGCGTTGATACCCATCTGGGCCAGGGCTCAACCTTTCGGGTGTTCCTCCGCAAGGCGGATGCACGCAATGCCCTGCCCGAGGTTCGGCCGCGGCTGGGCGGTCCTCCGGGGCCCGCGCCGGTTCGGGCGTTGCGAATCCTCGTTGTCGACGACGAGCCGCTGATCGGCGAGGGCATTCGGCGGGCGCTTCGAGGGCACGACGTCGAGATCGCGCGCGGGGGTCGCGAAGCCATCGAGCGCTGCGAAACCAGCGACTTCGACCTGGTGCTGTGCGACGTCATGATGCCCGACCTCTCCGGTATGGAGGTTTACGGGAAGCAGCGGCTCACGAAGCCGGGGCTGGAGGCAAAGTTCGTCTTCATGACAGGCGGCGCGTTCACGCCCAAGGCTCGAGAGTTCCTCGATAAGGTGCAGGCGGAACATCTCGAAAAGCCGTTCAGCCTGCGCGAGCTGCGAACGCTGGTCAATCGTCGCGCCGAGCGTAACTAGCCTCAACAACTGGTCGGGCCCCGCCAGATGGCCAGCTGCGCGCGGGGGCGTGCATTGCCACCATGGCGCGAGCGTGGGGACCCATGACAAGACACAACCCGGGCCTGGACGCGGCCCAGACCGTGGGGCAGGACCGGGGCTGACCGGGTTCTTCGGCGTCTTTCGTTTCTCACGTCGCGCGATTGGCCTGGTCTGGCACACGAGCCCGCGACTCACGGTGGTGCTGGCGGCGCTGACGTTGACCTCCGGGTTGCTGCCGGCCGCCATCGCGTATGTCGGCAAACTGATCGTCGACGCGGTTGTGCTGGCATCGGCGGCGCACGAGGCCGGTGGGCCGCTGCAATACGACGAGGCGCTCCGCTGGGTGGCGTTCGAGGGCGGCTTGGTCATCGCGATGGCCGCGGCGCAGCGCGGTATCTCCGTGTGCCAGTCGTTGCTGCGAGCGATGCTCGGTCATCGCGTCAACGTCATGATCCTCGAGAAGGCTCGACGCATGAGCCTGGCGCAGTTTGAGGATGCTGAGTTTTATGACCGGCTGACACGGGCCCGGCGTGAGGCGTCCTCTCGGCCTCTGTCGCTGGTCAACCGCACCTTCGGACTCGTCCAAAACGGCATCTCGCTGGTCTCCTACGGCGTGTTGCTCTTGGAGTTCTCCCCGTGGGCGCTGCTGATCCTGGTTGTGGCGGGCGTGCCAGCGTTTGTGGCTGAGGCGAAGTTTTCCGGTGATGCCTTTCGTCTGTTTCGCTGGCGGTCCCCCGACACACGTCGGCAGATGTATCTGGAGACGGTCCTGGCCCGCGAGGACTACGCCAAGGAGGTCAAACTCATGGGGCTCGGCCCGCGGCTGCTGACCCAGTACCGCGAGATCTTCGTCAAGCTATTCAGTGAAGACCGCGCGTTGACGTTGCGTCGCGGCGGTTGGGGCCTGGGGCTGGGGCTGGTGTCCACAGCGGCGTTTTACGGTGCGTACGGCTGGATCGCGTTTGCGACGATCGCGGGCCAGATAACCCTCGGCGCCATGACCATGTACCTGCTGGTCTTCAAACAGGGGCAGTCGGCGGTGACTTCGAGCCTGTCGTCGGTCGGTGGCATGTACGAGGACAACCTCTACCTTTCGAATCTTTACGAGTTTCTCGAGCAGCCCACCGAGTTGCCGGGCGGGACACAGACTCGCGGTCCCAAGCCGCTGGACGGCGTGCGTTTCGAGGGGGTTTGTTTCAGCTACCCAGGGGCGGAGGCGCCCGCCCTCGACGATGTCACGGTGCATCTGCGGCCGGGCCAGGCGCTGGCGTTGGTCGGGGACAATGGCTCCGGCAAGACCACGATGATCAAGTTGCTGACGCGGTTGTACTCGCCGAGTTCTGGGCAGATCACGCTCGATGGTCTGGAGCTGTCGCAGTGGGAACCGGCCGCGCTGCGTCGACGAGTCGGCGTCATCTTTCAGGACTTCGCGCGCTACCAAATGCTCGTCGGCGAGAACATTGGGGCTGGGGATGCCGAGGCATGGGACGACGAGACGCGCTGGGTGGAGGCGGCCAAGGCCGGCATGGCAGCGCCGTTCATCGACGCAATGCCGGACGGGTACCAGACACAACTGGGTCGATGGTTTGCGGGTGGGCGCGAGTTGTCGGGCGGACAGTGGCAGAAGATTGCGCTGTCGCGCGCGTTCATGCGGCGCGGCGCCGACATTTTGGTGCTTGACGAGCCGACCGCGTCGATGGACGCCGAGGCCGAAGCGCAGGTGTTCTCCCATGTTCGCCGACTGGCGGCAGACAAGATCACGGTGCTGATCTCGCATCGGTTTTCGACCGTGCGTATGGCGGACCACATCGTCGTGCTCGACCAGGGGCGCGTCGTCGAGCAGGGCAGTCACGACGAATTGCTCGCCGCCGGTGGACGCTACGCGACGCTGTTTGAGCTGCAGGCAGCAGGGTACCGTTAGAGCTTGTCCGTCGTGCGTATGACGTCGGCGACGGCGCCCACGACGGCTTCGGCTCGACCGTTGACACCCAACACGGGGCGCGTCATCGCAAACACGTCGACATCTGCGGTCACCGAGAGCGGCAGGCGACGCAATCGTTGGTGCCGAACCTCCGGCTCGCCCACCGCGTGTGGCAGCACCGCCAGATATTGGCCGCGGGTACACAACTGCAACGCCAGCGCTTGTTGATCGACCCAGATCCCGACACGACGCTCAACGGCGGGGGGCCAGGCCTCCACCGAGCGACCCTCCGTGTCGGGCGTTAGTGCGGCAAAAGGGTGGTGGGACAGCGTCTCAAGCGAGACGGTCTCCGCGGTGAACAGCGGATGGTCTTCCCCGCAGTAGATCCCGGTTTTTGCGCAGCCCAGATGGGTCTTGGTGAGCTCATCGCAGTCGATAGGATGCGTCACGATCGCCACATCGATCTCGCCGCGCTGCAGCCGTCCGTTGACCTCGCTGCTCAGCACATGTGACACGTGCGGAACGAGTGAGGGCTGTCTTTCGCGCAGCCGCGAGAGACCAGGAAGTAGGTAGGCTGTGGTGGCGAGCCCCGTCGTCGAGACGTAGACCGGTCCTCGTAGCTCGCTGCCTTCCAGCGCGACGAGCCCGTCGTGGACGATCCGCATCGCGGTGCGCACGGCGACCAAGAACCGCTCGCCCGATTCGTTGAGTTCGATACGCCGACCGTTGCGCGAGAACAGGCGGTGACCGACGTCCTGTTCGAGAAGTTTGATCGTGCGTGAGAGCGCCGAGGCGCTGACAAACAGCTGCCGAGAAGCCGTCGGGAGGTGCTGCGTCTCCGCAACAGCTCGAAACGCGGGGAGCCAGCTCCAGAGCCTGGTGACACGGCGCAAACGCTCCATCGGCGAGAAGGGACGCTAGCACGGGTCCCGAGGTGTGGCCTGGATCCTCGAGTTTAGCCATCCGTAGGTTTAGCCTTCCGGCGGGCACGTCGCGTTGGCTAGTGCCCAACCGGTCATGTCGGAGTACGTGTAGGGGCCGTTGAGCCCGTCGTACACGCCAACGTCGAGGCCGGTGTCGGGGTCGATCTTCCACGCACGGTCGTTGACGGCCCAGATGTAGCCGTTGGCGTCCACGCTGATCCCTTTGACCCCGCCACCACCGGGCGAGACAAACACCTTGCCGGGAGCGAGCGTGTCGATCTCGTACGAGACCGCGCCAATCTCGGTCGCGATCCACATGTGGTTGTCCTGGGCTTCGGCCAGGCCGCCAAGGGCACCGACGCCGCCGCCGAGCACATCCCAGACTTCGGTGACCGGGTCGAACCGCGCCGCGCCTGACCCCAGGATGCTCGAGACCCAGATGCGTCCGTTGTGGTCGACGGTGATGCCGTAACTCGCCACGCCTTTGGGGAACGGGAAGTGCGTGACCTCGAACGTCTCGACATCAACGCGCGTCAGCGGGTTACCGGGGTCGATGCCGCCCATCGGGGAAAACCACAGGTCGCCTTCACCATCGACGGCGCCGCCGTAGGCCCCTAGCTGGAGGCCCGAGAACGTCTCCACGAGGAGCTCGTTGTCGATGGTCCCGGTCTCTCCATCAAGGAGGTACACGTTCACGCCCCCGAAACCACCGATGCCGGGGCCCAAGCCTGGGGCCGCGCTGGCGACCGTCCACAACTTCTCCCCCTCGGAGTCGCAGCCGTCGACGGCGGCCGAGCCTTGTGTCCACGCGACCGGGCGCTGGTTGGTGACCGGGAACTCCGTGTACCAGGCGCGGCACTCCTCGACGTTCCAGGCGAGCACATCGCCCGCCCCGCTGGAGGTTTGGATGCCCGGCATGCCGTTGCTCTCGACGCAGTCCGACTCCTGGGCGAAGAACTTGGAGATGCCGCCCGCACGGTTGGCCACCGCGACGTCGCCCGAGAGACTGACCGAGGTACGCGATGGGTCGCCCGCGCCGTCCTCCCGGGTTCGGTAGCGTCCGACCTCGATGATCGACGCGGTGTCGATCTTGGAGACGGTGCCTTCCTGCGCGTTGGCGATCCAGATGTAGCGCAGGTCGCAGCCGCAGGCGCCGATGCCACTGGTGTCTCCGTTGGGGACGTCGAAGATGGGCCCGCCCGTGACGTCCGCGGTATCGCTGTCGCCCGCACCGGTCGTGCCGTCGACGCCAGTCGTCGTGCCGCCGCCCGTGCTCGTTG
>JAESSZ010001055.1 GCA_016763875.1 Nannocystaceae bacterium | reverse complement strand
CGGGCATCATGGCGGCGGGCATCATGGCGGCGGGCATCATGGACAACTGGGGAACATCGAAGCTCGCGCAGCCTTCTCCTGCGACTTCGAGCTCGACCCGAGCTTCCCGATGGAACTGGTCGGCCCCGCGATCGCCCGCGATCGCATGTACATGGCGGGCATGCCGGGCCTGGTCCACGGCAAGCATCTTCCGCTGAGCATCGACTTCCAAACGGGGCAGTTCTTCAGCGGCGGCCGATACTTGTTCGATACCAAGTCCAACGCGACGCACTACCGAGAGTTCGTCACCGAAGACTACGTGCTGGACGGTTTTCAGTTTCTGGAGCGCCCGGGCGTGCTCGACCCTTCCTGTTTTCAGTGGAAGAACATCGCCGCATACGAGTTCGGCGATATCGGGACGGACCACGTCGTCATGCGAACGGAGCGTTGGAGTATTCCGGGCCACGGGAACAAGACCCACTTCCTGCGCTCGCTCGCCGAAGACCTCAGCGAGGACGCGGAAGGCCGCGGACTAACCGGCGTCTGGCTGTTGTACAACCGGCAGGAACGTTTCGTGGAGATCGTGCACGTCGGCGGTCGTGTGGGCCCAATCGAACCCGGAGAACTCGACGTCGCCAGCGTCGGGGCACTGGCAACGGCGCCAACCCTCGGGGAAGAATTCGACGAGCGGGGTTGGGACAAGGTCCTGGATCGAACCCACTTCGTACTGTCGATCTGGTTCCCGTTCGAGTTGGGCGATCAGGGCGAACCGGCCGTGTGGCCGAACTCGCCCCCGCTGCCTGAGCCGTATTGCGGCGACGCACTGTGCGTTCCCAGTCGAGGCGAGGACGCCGTCACCTGCCCACAGGACTGCACCATCAACTGCGGCGATGCGGTCTGCCAACCGGGCGAAGGTGAGGACACCGCGAACTGTCCGGGCGACTGTCGGCTGTAGAGCACAACGCAAGTAACCGAGTGCGGTCTCCCCCGTACTCCTTGCATGCCCACCGAGATTCGTCTCGTCGCTCTTGCGACTCTCGTCGCGGCCGCCATTCCCGCGCTCGCAGGCGGCGCCCCACCTTGGGTGTTGTGCCTCGTCATCGCCGCCTTGGCTGTGGCCGCGCTCGGGCTCATCCCTCCCGCCCCGCCGATGGCCAACGGACTCGCTGCTGTCATCGCCGGAGTGACGCTCGCTGGCCTCGCCGCGACGGTTGGGCACGTCGGTCTGGTCGCAGTCGTCGTCGCGCCCATCGCGGTGACATCGCTGCATCTAGGATGGCGGCCGGCAGTTTGGGCGGGTGCTCTGGCTGCCACCGTCGTCGTGTTGGTCGACAGCAGCACGTTCCTACAACCGTGGCTTGCCCCCGGGCTGCTCGGTTGCCTCGCGGTCGGCCTGTTCGCGACCTGGGCCGTGACCCACACGGTCCTGGGCCGTCAGCAGACGGAGATGGAGCCCGCGTGACGCGACATCACTTCCTGCCGACGATCCCTCGCGATATCGCATCGCGTAGCGCCACGAAGTCCTGATTCTCTTGGGCGTATTGCTCGTCGTCGCTTGGGAAGTACACGGGTCCGGGATGCACGTGGATGACCTCGCCCTGCGTGCCGAGCACGATCGTCGCCGAGGTCGCCGAACGGTCACCGGTGCTCAGCCACCACGACCGCAGCATTGCCCAGTCCGCGTCGTGGCCGATGGGAAACGCCACGCCCCAATCCTTGGCAACTTTCTGGGCAGCCCGCCACGCGCCCACCCGGTTTCGGGGCTTTGCGTGATACAGGCCCACGAACACCACCGGTTGGTCGGCGAACTGTTCGGCTAGCCCCGCAAGGGCCGGCATGCTTGCCTCGCAGAACGGGCAGGTGTCTGTCCAAAACCGGACGACCACGACTTGTCCGCGCAACTCAGCAAGCGTAAGCGGCGGCGTGTTCGCCCACGCCGCGACCTCCCAAGAACGCATCAGTTGGCCAAGTCGGAGTTCCGCGGCGACTTCAAGTCCGCTGGCATTACGCTCCGGCTGTACTTCGCGGGGGCTCGTGTTGGGCGCCGCCGGAAGTGGTGAGCGCGCCGGACTCGGTTCCCCCCCGCACGCCAGGAAGGCTCCCCCGAAACCTAGCGCCAAGAGCCATTGGGTTGGGCCCATGCTCCCAGGTTACATCGGCGGGATCCGGTTCACCACCTGCATGCTGGGGGTCGGCGAGCAGACGCGGGTTGCTCGGCTGCCTGGACGCACCGCCGCCAGCGTCCCACAACCACAGCATGCTCGCCCGCCCCGGAAAGTCGGGCTACTCAATGCGCCGCGAGCCAGCGAGTGAGAGCACCGCGATGGCTCGACGCTTCTCCCAAGCCGTCGAGCTCCAACAGTCGTGCTCGTACCAGCGCCGTCGCTTCGGTGGCCGACGCCGGATCAACGGCCACAAGCGCGCGAGCCAGCAGCAACGCTGCGTCGGCGCGCGTGTTCACGTCGGGTTGCTGCGCCTCGTGCACCTCCCACGAACGCCGGGCGAAAGGCAGCGCATGGGTGGGCTGCCCGCGACCGTCCAGGTGTAATGCCGCCAGCCAGCCCAGCGTCTCCGCCAACTCGACCGTCGCCCCCGCGGGGTACTCAGCCTGAAGATCCCGAGCCTCGGTCAGCGTAGCCTCGGCAGTGTCGTAGTCACCGGCCAGTCGCTGGAGATTGCCCAACTGCGCCAGGTAGCCCGCACGACGCCAGGGATCGTCGCGTAGTCCCGCGATTCGCAGCGCAGCCCGCAGCGCTGGTTCAGCGGCCTGTAGCCGACCGGCACGAAGCTCGATCTCTCCTCGCAGCGACCACACCATCTCTACGGGTGCCGAGTCCGGGCCCAGGACTGACTCATACCCATGGTGCCCTTGCTCAGCGTAGCGCCGGGCTTCGTCAAACCGGCCCAGAAGGGCAAACGCCGCGCCCACGCTGTACGCGGTCGTCCCCGTCGCAACGTGTTCGGGGCCGTACGCCGCCAACATCACTTCATGCGCCGCGCGATACGACACCAGTGCCTGCGCGTACGCGCCACGACGAAGGTGGGACGTCGCAGTGTTCTGCAGCCCCGCCCCGAACTGAGGATGCCGCTCACCATACGTGCTTCGCAGCAGGTCTCGGGCTTGGGCCAGAAACGCTGCAGCTTCGGCGTGCTCCCCCAACTCCGCCAACGTGAGGCCCAAGCCGGAGTAGTGCGCGGCGAAGGCGTAGTGATCGGCGGCAAGAAGGGGCTTCATCGCGGCGATGGCCTCTCGGTGCGTGCGCTCGGCTTGTTCCAGCTGTTTGTTGTTGCGCTGCGTAACCGCCAAGACCGAGAGCATCTGCGCTCGACGCACAATGTTCGGTCCGGGTGCGGCATCCAGAGCGGCAATCGCCATCGCGACCCAGCGCGCAACGTCATCGGATTCGTCGCGCGACTCGGCGGCGTACGCAAGGCCAGCCGCCGCATCGGCGCCGACGCGGTCGAACCCTGACGCCACACCTGCGGACAACCCTCGGTGGTACGCGGTCTCTGCCTCAGCGAGTTGGGCAGCATCGGCCAGCGCGTTGCCCAGGGCGACGTCCGCGGCCGCCGTGGAAGGTGCGAATCCAACCGCTCGCGCATCAATGAGGTGCGCCTGGGCGACCTTCAGGGCCTGCTCAGTCATCCCGGCATCATGAAACGCGCGCGCATGCGCCAACCCCCTGTCCAGCGCCGCAACCCGCTCGGCGAGGTCAGGCGGAGGACTCGGTGCCATCGCCGTCGCCGATGCGCACGCGCCGATGGCGGGCAGGCGCGCGATCGCATCGGCGGCTCCAGCCACGGTTTGAGCATCGGCACGAGCGACGACGTCGGTGAGCGCCGAGAGGGCGTTGTGACGGGTCGAGAGACACGCCATGGTCGCGGCGAGCCTGGTGTCAGCCTCGACGTCCGTGCCCTGAGCGCCCGCCTGACGTCTGCAGGCGGCCGTCTGTGCCTCGATCCAGCGCAGCGCGTAGCCGTCGAGACCCGTGACGGCATTGTCCGCAGCACTCGCGGCGTACGGCAATGCCGTGGCATCAAATGCCAGACGCAGGCGTTCGCGGGCAGAGTCATCCCATACCCCATTGAGACGCGAGGCAACGGCATCGCAATAGGCCTCGGGACGCGGTTGTCCCGTGGACAATATCGCGACCGCGGACACGGCAGCGAGCCCCGCCCCCATGATCCACGGCCACGGAACCCGACGCGGCCGCAACGCAGCAACGACCGCGCGCATGTCGGAAAACCGATCCTCGGGGTTGATGCTAAGACCGCGCAACAGCACCGACCGAATACGCCGAGGCACGACAGTGTCGGCCGATTCTGCCCTGGGGTCGCCTTGCGTCACCGCATCAATGAGGGCCGACACCGAGTCCACGGGGAAGGGAAGCCGGCCGTACAACGCTTCGTGCAGCGCGACAAAAAACGAGAACTGATCGCTGCTTGCGTTCGCCTGGCTTCCGCTAAACAGCTCCGGAGCCATATACGCGGGGGTGCCCACGAAGGCCCCGGTCTGCGACAAGACCTCAAGTCGCGTGGAGAGGTCTTCGTCCCTGCTTGTGCCGTCGAGCGTGCTCAGGGCATCGGCGTCGATCGTCAACGCGAGGCCGAAGTCAGTGACCACGACACGACCCCGCACATCGACCAGAACGTTGTCGGGTTTGAAGTCGCGATGG
>JAESSZ010001054.1 GCA_016763875.1 Nannocystaceae bacterium | reverse complement strand
CAGCGCGACGGGTAGCGGCGTGGTTGTCGTACGCCAGCAACAGCGGGCGATCCGTGCCGCGAGCGCTGACCGGCTCTATCCCAACCGAGGATTGGGCCCGGCTCACCCCGTCAACGCCGCCGCTGTGCGCTACCTTTGCTCGTCCGGCGCTACTGGGCGCATCCCTCCCCGGTTCCACCGCCGAAATTGCCCATTCGGATCGCCTATACGCGCCGAGCTTCACAAGGTTTTTGTGTCCCGCGAGACGCTGCGCAAGTGGCTGATCGAGGCCGAGATTTGGTTGCCCCGCAAATTGCGGCGGCGTGTTCATCAGCCGCGCAATCGCCGAGAGTGCTACGGCGAGCTGGTTCAGATCGACGGCAGTGATCACCGCTGGTTCGAAGATCGAGGGCCGCGTTGCACGCTGCTGGTGTACATCGACGACGCGACGTCCGAGCTGATGGAGCTGCACTTTTGCGTGAGTGAATCGGCGTTCAGCTACTTCGAATCGACGAAGTCGTACCTCCGACGTCACGGCAAGCCGGTGGCGTTCTACTCGGACAAGGCGTCCGTGTTTCGCGTGTCGGAGAAGAAGAACCAAACCTTCGTGAAGGCGCCGTTAACCCAGTTTGGGCGTGCGATGAGCGACCTGAACATCGACATCATTTGCGCGAACACGTCGCAGGCCAAGGGTCGTGTCGAGCGGGCCAACCTGACGCTCCAGGACAGACTGGTGAAGGAGCTCCCGTTCGAAAGCCAGGGGTTGGAGATGCCACCGCCGCGGAGTCCCGCCAACATCGCGTCTCGCCACCCGTCGGGGGCCTCCGTCGATGATGAACCTCAGCGTTGCATACGGGCGGCGTGAAATCGGATCGGCCCCCAGAGGCAGCCAACGTCCACTGGTCGTGGATTGGGAACGAAACCAGGATCTCACCTCAGGTGAGGTCCTGGTTTGAAACGCGAACGTGTTTCTATCTAGCCGTAACTGGTCATGTAGGCCTTCTTGGATCCATGAAATGGCGACCTGCTATGCAACACTGAGGTGAACTCCACCCCCAGGAGTGTTAGGCAGGGTAGCCGACGCCGCCGGTGATCTTTGTTGTCACGTTCCATAGGGCCTGTTGGGCGGCGGGGTTGTCGAAGTGCTCCATTTCGATTGTGTGCAGTGGTCCTGTCCCCTTCTTTGGCTTGGATGCAAGGAACTGGCCGGTGCGTTCAGGCCCGAACTTTGTCGCTTGGAGGTACCGACCGGCTCCGTCGCTGACGGTGTGAGACATGCCGGGGATGAGCTTGACGATGGGAACAATCACCCACCTCATGAGGAAGGGTGCGTTGCGGGCCCCATTGGTGGCGGGCGTGCTCCCGGGCGACACGACGTTGACGGTCATCCCCCGCGGCAGCTTCTTGGCCAGCTCGGCTGCCCACCACACAGCGAACATCTTGACCGTCGCGTACTGGTTGTTCGGGTGATACTTGATGGGCGCCTGCATTCGCATCAACGCCTCGATCGCCGTCTCGAGGTCTCCGTCGAAGTCCTCGGCTGCGAGGTTGTCGATGTCGATGGGCTTGAACATAGGGAAATCGCCTCGGGCAGCCTCGGAGCCAGCGATAATGATGCGGGCGCGGTCGGACAACAAGCCCGCTTCGAGCAGTCGCATGGTGAGGACGTGGTGCCCCGTGAGGGTGGCAGCGGTGGTGGCCTCGATGCCGTCCGCTGTTTTCCTCACTCGGTTGGTGGGGGCGATTCCAGCGTTGAGCAGGAGAACGTCGATTTGTCCGTCCCGGGCGGCGAGCACGTCTGCAGCGCTGGCCACGGAGGCGAGATCATCGAGGTCGACGGTCAACGCCTGGAACACGTCAGCGGTTCGCCCGGCTCGTAACTTTGCAAGAGCTGCCTCGGCCTTGCCCTCGGTTCGGGCGGTAATGATCACTGAGGCGTAGCCGGCGTCGGCCAGTTGGGCGGCAGCCTCGAGTCCGAGGCCAGAGGTGGCACCGGTCACGACAGCCGTACGGTTGGTGTGCTCAGGCATTCGTCTTCTCCTTTCCCGGGTCGTTGGGCTCATTGCCCCGCACGCGCGGGGATCGAGTCGACCACGAGTTTGCCGGTTTCGAGGTGGTACGCCAGTCCGCTGAGGGACACGCCGAAGATTTTCCGAAAAGCCCTCTTCATCATGACCGTGCCGAGCAACCAGCCAAGTGGCCCGTACTTGACCTTGTAGTCGACGGAGAAGGTGACCTCAGTTTCCTCCGCAGATTTTTGCTCCGTTCGGATGGTGACGACCGCTTTGTCGAGAAGCGGTGCCTCCAGCAAATCCATCGTCACGAAGTGTGGCTCCTGCTCCTGCACCACCGTCTCGACGACACTGGTGCCATCGTGAAACTCGACCCGGCGAGAAGCGTCCACGCCGGCATTGTGGGTGAGGACCGATGCACGCGCGACGTTCGGGTGCCAGTCCACAACCGCGTCCATCTTAGAGACTGCCTCCCAGGTAGGGGCGATGGAAGCGTGGATGAGGCGTGTACTTTGTGCTTGAAGTGCCATCTTGAGTCCTTTTTCGTTGCTTGGGGCGCAGCTGTCTTGCCGGGTTGCGGCGTGGCCGCTGGCCAGCCCGGTTGTGGGGGCGGGCTGGATTGCCCATTCATTCCGGAGACGCATGGCCGACCCCGACTGTGACCGTAGCGGCCGAGTTTTTTTTTCAGTTTGAGCGACGTGGAGGTGCGGCCGTGCCCGACGTTGTGGACGCTTGCTGCCTCGGAACACACCAGCGCCCATCCGGGGCACGACCCCACGCTGCGCGTGCTGAGTTCCTCGCCCCCCGGGCCGGCGGAACACCTCATTGCGAGGAGGGCAGCAGGCCGGCGAGCGCCGTGTCCTCCAGCATTGTCGAAAGCCGCCCGGCCAGCTGTTGGGGATCGGAAAACGGGTGCTCCCGATACAGCGCCGGATAGTCGTTGGTCAGTTTATCGAATACGACGCCCGCATCGCGCGGCGCCACTTGGTCGATCGACGCAATGCGGTCACGCTGGAACTTGAGGTTGTTGCGGTCAACGAAGCCCGCGTTCAGGAACGTTCGGGTCTTGCGGGCGCAGCGACACGGGTTGTTCTTGTTGATGAGCCCACACTGGCCGTTCATGAAGTTGTGCAGGTCCGCCCGGGCGCGTTGCAGCCGCTTGCGGAATGTAGCCGGCGGGACGTCGAGGATCTCGGCCGCCAACGTGTCCGACAAGTCGAAGATCGAGCCGAGCACGTACGCCAGCCGCTGCTCACGACTCAAACACAACAGCATTCCAGTCATGCATGCGGTCATGGCCTCCGCAACGAGAAGCTCACGTTCTGGAACGGGGATCGCGTCGAGATCGTGGTCGGGCGCGGCTTGCAGCCCGGCTCCATATTCCTCGAACGTGCCGACGTGCTCCTCGCCACGGCTGCGCTTGGCGCTGAGGAGGTGGTGGAAAGCAACGCGGTAGAGCCATGTCCGAAACGAGCTGCGCCCCTCGAAACTGCCGATCCGACGCAGGACCTTGATGAAGATATCCTGGGTCACATCCTCGGCGGTGGCTGGATCTCCCATCATGCGGACAGCGATGTTGTAGACCCAAGGACGGTGTCGCTCGATGACCTCCGTGAGCGCGCCGCGGTCGCCCTGTTGGGCCGCCGCGACGACGGCGGGATCGTCCTGGCCGGCGAACGGATTCACCTGGCCCCCGAGCCGAACAGGGCGAACCACGGGCGAGAGTCGAAGTGTGAGCGGATGGCAGCGATGCGGCCATCGCGGAGCTCGAAGTACTCAGCAACCGGGCTCTCACCGATGGGGGTCGCCGTGACGACGTCGAGGACGCAACAGGCTCGCTCACCATCGACAAATAGGTGCTTGATGCGGACCCCCTCGGTCAAGCCGGACATCTTGATCAACGCAGCGACGAAATTGTCTGCACTGTCTAGGCGATCAATCGGACCCTCAGAGTCCAAGTTATCATGGAGCACGCGTCGTAGCGCGTCGAAGTCCTTGTTCTCAATGCTCGCGTAGAACGCAGAGACGATTCCGTGTGTATTGGTCAATGATCTTTTCCCGCCGGTTGGCCGTTTATTGCGCCGTCACTTCGGAGACGCATCGCGGCGCCCGACCGTGACCGTAGCGGCGAAGTTTTTTTCAGCTTGAGTGATGGTGTGCTGCTGGACGTTCTCATGCGGGAACCCGATCACCCGCGCCCGTCCGTGGGCATCCACGTAAGCGCTCGCGATTGCTCGAGTTGGCGATGCAGACCAACGACGGGGAAGCAGCTCGGGAGGCGCGTCTTCCGCGCAACGATTCGCGTACTCGGCGGGTCTACTTCGTCGAGAT
>JAESSZ010001053.1 GCA_016763875.1 Nannocystaceae bacterium | reverse complement strand
GTACCGCATCGCCATCGAACAAGACCACGCCCTGTTCCTCGGGGGTCTTTCGGTCACCGACGTCCGCCGTGTCGCCGTTGCCGAGGATGCCGCGAATGTTGGCCCCCCAGCACCGCAGGCCCCCATCGTCGAGCACTGCGCAGGTCGTGTCTCCGCCTGCGTCGATATCAACCGCGTCGCCGCCGAGTTTGATCGGCGACAGCCCGCTGGGCGTCTCATCGTCGCCAATGCTCTCTGGATTACCCGTGCCCAATTGCCCGTGCGCGTTGCTTCCCCAACAGATCACATCGCCCCCTTCGAGACGCGCACACGTGTGGGACGCACCGGCCGCGATCTGCACGACATCGCCTGTCAACGGCACGGGACCCCGTGATCCGGCTGCCGTGCCTTCCCCCGACGCCATGGTGTCTCCGTACCCGAGCTGGCCGGCGTTATTGGAGCCCCAACACGACACTGCGCCACGGGCCAGCGCGCAGGTGTGACCATCGCCCGCGGCCAACGCAGTGACGCCCGCGAGCGCCAGATCACCCGCCTCAGCCGGACTCTCATCGAACCCAACATTCTCGTTGTGATCGTACCCGAGCTGCCGCGAGCCATTGTAGCCCCAACAGATCACGTTGCCGGAGTCGCGCAGCGCACAAACGTGCTCTCTACCGGCGACGAGTTCGACGACATCGTCCGCCACCGCCACGTCTTCCCAATCGGACGGGTGCTCGTCATCACCGATGTGCTCCGCGTAGCCCGGCTGTCCGAGGCGGCCATTGTCCGCCGACCCCCAACACTTGACTCGACTGCTCAGCGACAGCGCGCACGTGTAGTACTCCGCCAGCGCGATGTCGACGATCGCCGCGGGACCCAGAACGCAGGCGTTGGTGCAGCCGTCGTCATCCTCCTCGTTGCCGTCGTCACACTTTTCCCCCGGACCCAGCAACGCATCGCCGCATTCGTGCAGGGTGCACACGGCGGTGCAGTCTTCGCCGCCGTCGCACGCTTCCCCCTCCTCGACCATGCCGTTGCCGCAAGCCCCGGACGGACCGTCGGCCGAGTCGTAGACCACACCGCCCCCGTCATCGCCGCAGGCCACAAGCCCGACCGCAACTCCAACAAGGGCCGCCAGCGACGCAAGTCGACATCTCATCGTGGGATTTTCGTCGCCGCAGCGCGCCGCTGGCAATGGCTTGGATGGGTCAAATTGTTCCTGTGGCGCGAGCCTGCGCACATCCGCCAGCAGAGGTTCATGCCTGGGCGACCGGCGTGGAAGGCAGCCACACCGCCACCACGGCGGATACGAGCAACATACAGCCTGCCACAAGCAGGCAGCCGACAAGCCCCGCGACCATGTAGACGGCACTACGGAGACGATGCCCACGTGGAAGGTGGATGCCTGTCCTGGATCTTCCGAGAGCATGACTCTTCAGTCGCGCGATTGCTTCCTGCGGAGCTTCGCAGCCACGCACTATGGATGCGCACGCGGATCCAGGAGAGCGTGCGAGGGATCCGGAAACGCAACCGGCTCGTGTCGAGGCGAGCGCCCCCTCAGGGGCAGCGGCATCTTGCCCAGCGAGCCGACGGCTTCGTATCCCTGCGCGGCGTCGCAGAACGCTTCGGTGTTAGCACACGCGCGGCCCGTAGCTGGATCGAACGCGGGCTGATGTCGCCCGCCGAAGGCGGTGGTCGCGGTAGGGTGCAATGGTTCGACTGCGGACCAAGCGAATCGAGCCCGGGTCCTGCTCGGTGATGGCGCCGGTGGCTTCACCCTCGACCCGGTGTTTCCCGACACGCACCACTTCTACGGCTTCGAGACGGCTGACCTCGACGGCGATGGACTCGACGATCTCGTGGTCCGCGGCCACTTCCAACAGGTCCCCGAGCACCCGACGTTCAGCATCGTCATGAATCGAGGCGATGCGGGCTGGGAGGTCATGGCAAGTCCATTCGACGGCTTCGCGGACGCCATTGGTGTCTTTGACATCACCGGCGACGACCTCGTCGACGTGTACGCTGTCCTAGGAACCGACGTCGGACGTGTCTATCCTGGGGATGGGATGGGCGGGGTTGGAGCTCCGTTTGGGGATAACGCGGTCGGTGTCGACCCAGGCACCGAGCTCGACGTAGCCGACGTCACCGGCGATGGTCGTCTCGACATCACCATCGCCGACTCCGGCATCTTCGGGATCTGGGGCTACATCTTTCGGAACGACGCTGGAGCGCTCGTCGACAACTACTCTCCGTTCCCGGCCCTGCGCCAACGCGTCTCGTTGGCGGACCTCAACGACAACGGGCTGCTCGACGCGCTCGTGACGGAGTTCGACGGGGCCAGCGCGTTCCGCAACGACGGGGATGGCACGTTCACGTTGATGCAAGCGCTTCCCGCGACCGATGGGGCAGACGGCATAGCAGCGGCCGATTTTGACGATGACGGGCTAGTCGACGCGATCGTCATCGTCGAGGAACAAGCGCTCCTGATGCGTGGCCTCGGCGGGTTTGACTTCGAGCAGGTTGGAGACGCCCAGGTCGGCTCCGGCCCCAGCGTTTTTCGGCACATCGAGCTCGGGGATTTCAACGAAGATGGCGTTCCCGACGCCCTCGTGAGCAGCCACGGTACGGCGGTTCTGCTGCTTTCGGACCCTTGAGGCCTGGGCTTTCCGCTCAGGACTCAGGCCAGGCGGCCTAGATCAATTCGTGCCAGCCCCTGAGTCGGTACTTGGAGCAGAGCGCGCGTATCGCTTGGCGATCAGCATCTGGGTTCGCCAAGAGAAGCTCCTCCACGTCACGGCGGCTCTTAGGACCAAGTCCAGCGTAGACCTTGAGCACGATCAGATACGGCAGTGAAATGGCACGTAACCTGCCGTCGTAAGGAGGCGCCTCTCTCAGCGCATCCTGGATGGCGGCGGGGAAGGTCTCGCCAAAGTTGACGATCTGGACGGCGCCTCCCTCAACGTCGACAACACCACTAAGGTGGTCGTCTCCATCGGGCTCTCGTAGCTCTGCCTTCAGCCCTTTTGCTTCGATGGCCTCGGAGACTTTTCTAAGCTGGGCCAGTGGAGTGCTCACTCCAAGGTCGATATCCGTTGTTGTGCGCGCGTAGTTGTGCGCGGCGAGCGCGGCACCACCGATGAGCAGCGCGTTGACCTCAAGCTCCTCGAGGATCGCATTGACCTCTTCAGCCAGTGCCACCAGGTCGCTGGCGCTCTTGGTCACTTGACGATGCGGCCAGATGCGATGATCTCAACAAGCTCGCGATTCAGCTGCTCGTGGTACGCATCGCGCTCGCCGCGGGTCATTTGGGCGGTGAGCGCCTCAATCGAACGACGTGCAGCATCTCCGCATGCGCTCGGTCGATCCGTGCCCTCTTGCCGTGCCATCACTCTTGGATTATGCGAGGCGCTGAGATGCCCGGCAAGTAAAGTCTTGCCACCCACTGCGCCAGTGGCGCGACGGTCGAAGCACCGTGCGGGGACGGCGCGCAACGACGCTCGGGATCACCGTACAAAGCCAGTCCCCTTGAGAGAGTCTCTTGACACCCTCTACAACCAAGTACGGGAAACTCGAGGATGCTTGCCGGCTGGCGAAAATCGAGCTAACCGACTGATTCGGAGGCCCTGATTTCATCGCGCTGCGCAGGTCAACTCGAATACTGTTGCGTCTAGGCGTTTGCGTATGGGCGATCGGAATGGGCAATTTCGGCGGTGGAACCGGGGAGGGATGCGCGCAGTAGCGCCGGACGAGCAAAGGTCGCGCACAGCGGCGGCGTTGACGGGGTGAGCCGGGCCCAATCCTCGGTTGGGATAGCCGGTCAGCACTCGCGGCACGCCATCGACCGCTGTTGCTGGCGCACGACAACCACGCCGCTACCCGTCGCGCTGGGTGGACTCGGGAACTACGCGTCCAAGTTGAGAAAACTAAGCTGGGCAAGAGGGCTCGGTTTGGGTGGCCCACGCGCGCCGTGGAGCAACAGCGCTATCTCCCGCGACTGCAGCACCGCCGCGGTCGCCTTGAGCTTGCCGCCGCACCCAGGTCGTGGGCACTTCAAGACATCGATGGCAAAAACACGGGCCAGCAGCTGAGCCCACGCGATTTTCGACGGCGTGGCCGGCCCCAGGTTTTTTGTATCGACGGGACGCCCGGTGAACGTCAGCAGTCTCGTTCGCACAGGCTCCG
>JAESSZ010001052.1 GCA_016763875.1 Nannocystaceae bacterium | reverse complement strand
GGCGGCGATTTTGACCGAGTCGCGTATGATTTCCGGAGAGGCGGTCACGCTCATCGTGCCGGTGCCACCCTTGGCCGCGGAGAGAAGCTGTTTGGTGAGTCCTTTGGCGGTAAGACAGGCTTGTTCGCTATCAGCCAGTTTGGAGGCATCGTGATTATCCTTAGCCAGAGAAACCCCACCGAGAATAGTGGTGAGCAGATTGTTGAAATCGTGGGCGATACCACCGGCGAGCGCGCCGAGACTCCCCAGTTCTGGGTTGTCGATCGCTTCGGTTTTGACGCCGTTTTGCTTCGCCATCCGACCGAGGCAGCGTAGCCAATCGAGGTGGATCGGAGCCGACGGTCCGCGGCCTGGTTTGGGTCGATTGACGACAAAACCGCCACGTTTCTTCGGGGCTTTTGAGATCGCTCCCGCGTAGGTGTCAACCAACAACAACGGCCCACCTCGCGAGAAGTGAGCCGTTGGGCTGGACCGTCGAGAACGCCTAGCCAGGCGGCTCGGTGAACTCGGCAAGGTCGCCGCCACCGACCTCTGTCAGCGCGCCGCCGGTCGTTATCCAGAAGTGATTGAGGGCACCGAAGCCCATGCCTTCGACGGCGGTATTGGCTGTGCCCTCGTACTCGAACAGGTTCTCTTGCACCCAGCCGAGGTTGGGGTCGAGACGGTACTGCCCGATGAAGTCCGACGTCATGTCCGAGACGTAGACAAAGGGGATGCCGGTCTCGGGCTGCGTCACGACCTCAAGGCCGTCCATGTGCGAACCGGCCAGCGGCGGATAGTAGAAGGCGATACCCCAGGCGTCGGTGGCCGCGTCGTACTGGAATACGCGGCGGCTGCCCTCGTTGCCGGCGTACCAGACCTCGTTCACGTCATCGAAGCCGATCAGCGCGAACAAGTTGTTGGCCCAGGCTGGTGGTGTCGTAATGACCGTGCTGCCCCCGCCTGCGAACAACTGCTCGGTAATGTTCTGTCCACCGCCCCAGATTCCGACGTCATTGGCATAGACCTCGGCCTGCGACAGGGTGAGGCTGGTCGGCCACGCGATGGCCTCGATGAAGGTGAGGACCCGTTCCTCGATAGGGCCGAGGTCATCGGGGTTGAGCGGGTGTTGGTTGGGCTCGAACACGCCGTCTGCATCGGAGTCGAGCAACTCGACCTCGTAGACGTCGATCGAGGTGCCTCGGTTGACGTAGATCCGGTTCTCGAAACTATCGACGTCGTAGCCGCCCTGGAATACGCCGCTCGTGGCGAAGTCGGCGTACTGGAAGTAGACGCCGGTCGGTTCAGTGCCGCCCACAGGGAGAAGTTCGGCGCACGTGCCCAGTGCTGCGTCACAGCCCTGACCCATCGTGGGATCGCAGACCTCGCTGAGCGTCCATGCCGACGGGTTGGCGGCGGCGTTGCACGTCATGACGTTGGGTCCCATGCAGGTGACCTGACCCACCAAGCACTCGACGCAGCCAACACCTTCCTCGCAGATGTCCGGCACGCAACTGGTGTCTGAGACGACATCCCCGTTGTCGCCGCAGACCACCGCGTGGTTGCTCTCGCAGTAGGTGCCCGCTTCCTTGAACTGGCAAAAGAAGTTGCCACCCGCGCCCACGTCGAATCGAGTTTGGACGGGGTCTCCATCGTCCGCGTCATCGTCGTCGTCAGCATCGTCACCGGGCGTGCTGTCGTTGTTGCTGCTGCCGTTGGCGGTCTCGTCGCTGACATCGTCGGCGGAGCCCCCATCGTCCATGCCGACCGTCGCCGTGATGCCGGCGGTGGGGTCATCAACTTCCCCTGCTGTTTCTGTCCCGCATGCCACGAGCGCGAGCGCGGCGACTCCCAATGGAAATGTCTTCATGTCTGTTCCCCCCTGTTGAAATGGCGCGCGCGGGCCTATGACCGACGCGCGACGGCAGTGTGCAACCCACGGGCAGTCTATCCCGTCCCGGACGCTAGCGACAACGCTGGCTCGGGTAAATTGCGGGCAGGGTGGGACTGGATTTTTCCCGCGATTTGCGGCCTACCGACCCCAAAGCTACCTCGGATTTGGACCCATGCCCGGAACGCGCCTGGTGTGTCGCTGCGTCTTGCCCCAGCGCGCCGTGAGTGGAGGCTCGCGGTGTCACCGATGTAGTCATCGGTAGTACCCGAGGGGGCGGGCAACGTCACGTTGCGAACCGTTTGGCTGTTCGCGCTTTTGCCTTGGCTGCCTCCTGTGCGCGATCTTTGGCGGGCGCGTTGGTTTGCAGGCGACTCAGCAGTTCTCGGGAGATCGCGGCGACCTGCTCGACCGCCGCGTGAAACGCATCCTCGTTGGCACGCGATGGCTTAGTAAAGCCGCTGAGTTTACGGACAAACTGCAACGAGGCCGCCTCGACCTCGTCGTCGGTCGCAGGGGGTTCGAAGTTGAAGAGGGTCTTGATGTTTCGGCACATGATGCGTCCCTGGTGATTGCGTCCCCCACGATAGGCCAGCACGAAACGGCGGGCGGGGCGCCGCTTCGCGTTGTCGTGGGACGCCGTGCCGCGCATCGACTCAGATCGGACACCCAGCGGACCACGCGCTGACTTGAATGGTCTCGGCCGCGACCCTACGCAGGATGAGAGATGCTGGAGTCACTGTCAGCGCAGCCATTGGCGCGTGCGCGTACTGCGGTCATCGCCGTGGTGGTCGCTGTATGCGCGCTGCCGTCGGTGCTGTGCCTCTTTGGATTCGACTTCGGTTCGTCTGGTACTGGCCTTGGCGCCGAGGCGGGCGTGCAAACCGAGGCGGGGACCACCGAGGCCATGTTCGGCGCACTCTCGGGCAGTTTCACCCACACGATCCTTGAGTGGACCGCGGCGAGCCTCGCGCTGTTCACGGTGATCCTGGCGTTTGTGCACTTCCGGATCAAACGGGATGCGGTGACGCCGATCATTGGCGTGGCGCTGTTTTGGGCGGGGTGTACCGACGCGTTCCATACGCTCGCCGCCGACCGATTGATCTTGGCGACGGCGGACAATCAGGATCTCATCCCTTTCACCTGGGCGATCTCGCGGACCTTCAACGCCATCATTCCTCTCACCGCGCTGGCGATGGTGTTTTTTGTGCGGCGTTTCGACAAGGAGACCGCGGCGCGGCGGAGCTTTGCCATCGTGCTGGTCGTCAGCCTGCTGCTGGGAGTCGCGGCGTACGCGGTGATCCAGTACTGCGCCACGAGTACACAACTGCCCAAGACGATGTTCCCCGACGCGCTGTTCACCCGGCCCTGGGACGTTTTTCCTCTTGGCATCTATCTGGTCTCGGGTCTGGTGATCTATCCCTTGTTCGCACGTGGGACCAAGAGCCTCTTCGCCTTCGCGTTGTGGCTGAGCGTTATCCCTGACGCGGCCACCCAGTTTCACATGGCGTTCGGATCGACGGCGCTGTTCGACAATCACTTCAACATCGCGCACTTCATCAAGATCATCGCCTACCTGATCCCCTGCCTAGGGTTGGTGCTGGACTACGTCCGTGGCTACGAAGAAGAGGAACGGGCGAAACGACATCTTCAGGTCGCGCAGCGGAAACTGCAGGAGCAGACGCGTCGCCTTGAGGCAAGCAATCGCGAGTTGCAGAACTTTGCCACCGTCGCCGCGCACGATCTGCAGGAGCCACTGAGGAAGATCCAGGCGTTTAGTAGTCGGATTCAGCAGAAGTACGTCCAGCATTTGCCGCCAGCTGGCCATGACTATTTCGACCGGGTGACGGGGGCTGCGGAGCGCATGTCTGCGCTCATCGCCGATCTCCTGTCGTTCGCACAAATCCAATCACGCGCCAAGCCGTACCAGCCGATCGATCTCAACGTCGTCGTGCAGGAGGTCCTCTGCGACCTCGAGGCTCGTATCGAGGAGTCTGGAGGCGTTGTGAATGTCGCGAACCTTCCTATGGTCGAGGCGGACCCGTCCCAGATGCGGCAGTTGTTTCAGAATCTACTGGGCAATGCGCTGAAGTTTCGGCGCACAGGCGTACAGCCGGTCATCGACGTCGTCGCCACCCATGTGGATGAGTTCCGCGCGTTACAAGACAGTGCCGTGTTCGGAGAACAGGACTCCCCGTGCTGCGAGATCCACGTGAGCGACAACGGCATCGGGTTTAGTCCCGATCATCTCAAGAAAATATTCGCCCTGTTTCAGCGGCTGCACAATCGTGCGCAGTACGAGGGCACGGGCATCGGGTTGGCCGTGTGTCGAAAGATCGCTGAGCGCCATTCGGGCGCGATCACGGCGCATAGCGCACCGGGGGAGGGCGCGACGTTCGTCGTCAGGCTCCCGCTGAGGCAGAAGGAGGCAGCATGAAAACAAACAGCGGCATCACCGTTTTGATGGCAGATGACGACCCCGACGACTGCCTGCTGACTCAGGACGCTTGGGACGACTGCAAGATCGAGAACGAGCTGCGCTTCGTGCACGACGGGGAGGAATTGTTGGCCTACCTTCGCCATAAGGGGAAATATTGCGATCCTGCGACCGCGCCGCGGCCGGGTCTGATCCTCCTGGACCTGAATATGCCGCGCATGGACGGCCGGGAAGCGTTGGCAGAGATCAAAGGGGATCCAAACCTGCGGCAGATTCCCGTGGTCGTGCTGACGACGTCGAGCGTCGATGAAGACATCCTGCGGGCGTATGACCTGGGCGTGAGCTCATTTGTAACCAAACCCGTGACGTTTGACCGTCTCATGAAGACGATCGGCGACCTGGGTAACTACTGGCTCAAACTCGTGGAGCTCCCCCCGGTCGTATGAGTGCGCCAACAACACCGCCGCCGATCCGTGTCCTGCTTGTCGACGACGACGAGGACGACTTCATCATTACGCGCGATCTTTTGTCGGACTGTGATGGCGCCGACTACGATGTTGAGTGGGTCTCGGACCACGACACCGCCAAGAGCAGGGTCGCGACCGGCTCCCACGACGTATGCCTCGTGGACTACTTTTTGGGCGCGTACACCGGACTCGACTTCATCGAGGAAACTCGTGGATCGGCCGATGCGATCCCGATGATTCTCCTGACCGGATCCGGCTGCCGGGACGTCGACATCAAGGCGATGGAGGCTGGTGCCGCGGACTACCTCCTCAAGACGCAACTGACGCCGAGCCTGCTCGAGCGGGCTATCCGCTACGCCATGGACCGTCGGCGAACGCAGCAGGACCTGGAGCGTCTGGCGAGATACGACCAACTGACAGGATCCCTCAATCGCGCGTTCTTCCACGAGCGCCTTGCGGAGGCGACTTGCCGTTCGCGTCGCACGGGTGATCCGGTCGCACTGTTGTTCGTGGACCTCGATGAGTTCAAACCCATCAACGACGTACACGGGCACGACACGGGGGACGCGCTTCTGCGTGAGGTTGCCGACCGCTTGAGAGCGAGCGTTCGCGACGTCGACACGGTGAGCCGACTCGGCGGCGACGAGTTCACGGTGATTCTCGAAGGCATGGCTCAGGCGCCCGACGCCGCATTAGCGGCCCAGCGTATCCTCGAAAATGTGGCCCGTCCGTGCCTGCTCGCGGACCGTCACCTCCAGGTCACGGCGAGCGTTGGCATTGCGTTGTATCCTGCCGATGCCGAGAACGAAGATGCGCTGATTAAGTGCGCGGACATGGCGATGTATCGAGCCAAGGAGCACCGCGGTAATGCCTACGAGTTTTTCTCATCAGCAATGACAGCGGCGGCGACCGGCAGGCAGCATCTCCATTCACGTCTCAGGAGCGCGCTGGACAATGAGGAGTTCGTCGTGCACTACCAGCCGCTGGTCGATGTTGCGACCGGGCAAGTACAAGGCGTTGAAGCGCTGCTACGCTGGCAACGGGACGACACGCTGGTCCCGCCCTTCGAGTTTATTCCTGCCCTCGAGTATAGCGGCATGATTGTCGATGTGGGGGCTTGGGTGCTGCGCAAGGCGTGTCACGACATCATGGATCGGCTCGCTGGGGAGGTGGGGCCGCTACGATTGGCC
>JAESSZ010001051.1 GCA_016763875.1 Nannocystaceae bacterium | reverse complement strand
GGCCTTCGCCGGTAATCACCAGGTCGGCGCGGGCCAAGAGCGACGCCATCTCGGCCTGCTGCATAATCATCTCAATGCCGGGCTTCCCCGGCCACCGAGAGATTCACCATGACCATCGCAGAGCAGCTTCGGGCCGAGGGCCGTGTTGAGGGTCTCGCGGAGGGTCTCGCGGAGGGCACAGCCAAGACCAAAGCGGCCTCTGTCCTGCTCGTCCTGGGCACCCGTGGGCTTCAGGTGAACAAAACCGACCTACGGCGCATCGAGGCTTGTGTCGACGTCGAACGACTCGACCACTGGCTGCAACTCGCGGTAACCGTCAACGCGGTTGAAGACATCTTCGAGGGCTAAAAGGGCGCCGCTACGGCCGTCTGGCTGCCCCTGCTAAGGCTGTCATAGTCCAGATTATCGGCAGTTTTGCTGGTCCGAACGAGTCGCCATGACCAAGGCGTTCCCCAACATCCCGGCGGAATTTGCTCACCGTTGGGTGAGCGTATGAGCGCCACACGCACCATGCCACGGGCCTGGCTGATGGCTCTGCTGGGGTTAGCGATCGGTATGGCCGCCGTCGCCGTTTCGTCGGCGTACTGACCTCGGCGAGATCAGCTCGTCGACGATGAAGTCCGCAACGCTGCCACCGGCTGTTCGGATTCTCCCGTAACGAGGTGCGACAAACCACACCGCGGTGTGTCTTGGGACCAGATGCATCTTGTTTCGTGTACTTCGGCCAGCAGCGGCGCGCTGCGCCTCCTTCTATGCTTCTTGCCAGCGTGCGCGGGAACGGCCGACGGGAAGGATACTGGGGAGACCGACTCGGTCGACTCGACGACCTCCGGGTCGGATGACGACGCCACTGGCGGCGGGTCGGGGCCGGGCTCCGCCACGTCCACCGCAGCGAGCAGCTGGGGCCCAGCCACCGGCGACGACGATACCGATACGAGCGGCAGCAGCGGCGACGAGAGCGGTTCCACCTCCACTGGAGAGGAATCCGAGTGCCCACACCCGCTCTACCCGTCGCTGGATCTCTGCGCCCTACCGGGTGACGGGGGTGGCTTCTGCGGCGCCTACGAGTCACCGATTCTCCCCACCACAACGCGCACGGTGACGATCCAAAGCGCTGGCAGCCAAGCCGCCGATGATCTTCTCGATGCCTGCAGCACGCCAGGCACCGCGGTCGATGTCCCCAACAGCGCCGGTCACATTCCCGTGATCACCTTGGGCGGGGTCGACGACTGCGACGTCAGTCTCGGCGATGCGGTCACGACTGACACGCTCGTCATCGGCGGTCTTGCGGGCCCGGTACTCGCCCCCAGCCACCGCCTGAGGATTCGGGGAGGAAAGATCGCAACCGTCGCTATCAACGAAGAAACCACGGACGTCACCTTCGATGGGACGGTGATCGACAACGGCTTCCGCCCGACGGCGGAGCGCGTGAACAAAGGGATTGTGCTCTATTCGGGCGATGGACCCGACAGCGTCGTCAACCGCTTCGCCATCGTGAACTCGATCATCCGGGCCGTCGAAGGCCCGGTCGACCCAGACGGATCGACACACGGATTCGCCTACATTGGCAGCCGGGCCCGCAATGTGTTGTTTGCGAACAACAACATCGTGACCGCCGGAAACCACGACAGCTGGGGGTTCCGCATTGGCGGTGGTTGCAACGCGCTAATCGTGGACAACACCGTGCGTGTTTCGTTCCACAAGTTCATCCGCTTCAATGACGCCGATACCGACTACGCCTACGTGCGCGGCGGCATCTGGATGCGCGAGGCGACGGTCAGCCCGGAGGGGATCAACCTAAGCGACACGTTCACAGAGTTGCAGGGCGATCATTCCACCGACCACATCTACATCCACGACCCGGAGATCTACATGTTAGCGACCGGGCCGCTTAGTTTCGGGGCCGCGCCGAACGCTGGCAACGCGGGCCACTCGTGGGAGGTCCGGAGCATCGAGTGGCATGCGACTTCGCCCACCATCGTGAACGACGAAGTGCTCGGTCAGTTCGCGCAGTACTGCGTCGCTGGGGCCGACTGCGACTACGGGATCGGCAGCCACACGTACACGTACGATCCCGAACTCGCGTTGCCCGAGGATCCCTGGCGTCAGCTTCCGACCGTGAGTCCGTCGAATCCCGACGAGCTTCCGATCACGCCGTAACGGACCAACACAAACTTGGTCGGCCGCAGCGACCGCGTCTGGCGTGGTACGATGGTGCCGGTGTCATCTTCGGCGAAGCAAAAGATGCGTACAGCACTCGAGCTGGGCGATCTGGCTGTGCGAATGATGCGGCAAAACCTCCGGCGGCGAACGCCACGGGCTTCTGACGAGGAGATCGAGGCTGCATTGCAGGCCTGGGTCCGGACCCGTCCGGGGGCCGAGCACGGCGACTGCGACGGCCGGCCAATCCATCCGAAGCACGCATGAGCGGTCTCGTCCGAGCTCTCGAACGAATCATCTCGGACCTCTCCTCCATAGGGAGCGACTGGGCGCTTGTCGGCGGACTGGCGGTGAGTGTGCGTTCCGAACCCCGGACGACACGCAAGTACCAAGGCCCCCTTGATCTCCGCCCGCGGGGAATACACCCGCGCCTCAACTACATCACCCACCGGAAAAGCGCTCTCTCCCGTGGAGGCCGGCTGACCAGAGCCGACCCGCGATCCGGCGCGGGATAAACGGCCACAGCAGCAACGCGAAGTATCCCCGAGGATGCGGTCCGTCGAGCCCCAGCGTTTGCGGTTCAGTGGGAGGACAGCGGTACGTCCCCATGAACCAGTCGATCCACGGCGCGAGATTAGCGTAGTTGCCCGCGTGTCGATCGTTGGCGTGGTGCCAGTGGTGCAGCGCGGGGCCGCCCAGCAGCACCTGTAGTCGGCCGAGCGAGAGCCGCACATTGGAATGGATGAAGATCGCCCACAGCGAGCGAAACACAATCAACCCGAGCAGTTGCTCGATAGGGAGGCCCAACGCCACGGCGGGGAGGTTCATCAGGGTCTGGGTGTAGAGCCCGTCGAGCGGGTGTTCACGGTGCGCGGCCAAGAAGTCGAGACGTTCGCTTGTGTGGTGCACCGCGTGAAACCGCCACAGGAAGTCAACGCGATGCTGCAGTCGATGCCCGACGTACATGAGCAAGTCGCCGAGCACGATCGCCTGCGCGGCCTGGAGCGCGAGGGGTTGTTCGGCGAACTTTGCCTGCACCGCGCTGAGCCACGCGGGCTGCCCGACACCTTCGCTGGCCCAGCTCAGCCATCCGACAACGAGCCCACCAAACAAGAGGTACTGGCCTGCCATGAACGCGAGGTCTGCGGCACTCCCCTTACGAATCCTGCGCTGGCTTGCCCAGGCCGGGCGTGCCCACTCCAAAGGGACGAAGATCGCGACGAGCCAGGCCAGACCGACGGCCAACTCAGCAAGGTTCGCGGTCACGGCGTCTCCGGCTCGCTTTCTTTCAGCCTCGGAGTGGCAATGATGCCCGACTTGCTCGCAGGGAAGAACACGGGTTCTTTGGGGGTCTCGAGTCGCGGTGGTTTTTCCTTGGCGGCCGGCTGAACGGG
>JAESSZ010001050.1 GCA_016763875.1 Nannocystaceae bacterium | reverse complement strand
GGCGCGGTCGCTGCGGCCGCGCAGGTCGGGGCGGCGGTCGAAGATTCACTGACGCGACAACTCGTCAGCGATCGTCCGGTCTGTGCGCTGTTGTCTGGAGGCCTGGACAGCACCGTGCTGGTCAAGCTGGCGATCGATGCGATGGGCGATGCGACGGGTGATGCATCGGGCCGCCGCCTGCGGACCTGGTGCGCCAGCGGCGTTGAGGGGTCCGAGGAACTGGGCCCCGATCCGGCGGCTGCGCGAGAGGTTTCGGCGGAGCTCGGTACGGAGCACTCGCTGACGTGTGTGGACCGGGCGACGTTCGTCCGGCAATGGCGCGCCCATGTTGAGCACCTGGGTACGCCGCTGTCGACTCCGAACGAAGTCGCGATCGCTGAAGTCGCGCGCGAGCTCCGGGCCGAGGGGCACGTCGTTGCGCTGTCCGGCGAAGGGGCTGACGAACTCTTCGGGGGCTACGCGGAGGTGTTGGATGCCTACGCGGCGGCGGGAGATTCCGATCCAGCCGCTGCGCACTTGGGCGCGGCCACATGGGTAGACTCTGCGTGCAAGCCCGCGTTGCTGCACAGCAGTGTGTTGGCGGAGACCGACGACGATTCGCTGGTCCGGTCGTGCTTCGCCGCCGCCTTCGAGCGGGGGCAGGCTGACGCAGGGCCGCGCGGCGAGTTGCTGGATGTCCATCTACGTATGCAGCGACAGTTCAATCTCGCGTCGCTGCTTCAACGGCTGGATGCGGCGACGATGCGGTACGGCGTGGAGGGACGCACGCCCTACGCCGACGCCGAGGTTGCGCGCGTGGCCGAGGCGCTGCCGATGTCGCGAAAGTATCGCGGCCCGGGCCAGGGCGCCGATGACCCCACCGCTCGTTCCAAGATCGCGCTGCGGGATGCGTTTGGCTCCCGTGTGCCCCCGCTTGCGACGCGCCGCGCCAAAGCCTCGTTCCCGTTGCCGTTTCAGCAGTGGGGGGCAGAGGTGATCGCCGAGTTACCGCGTTCGCGTTTCGCGACAGAGATCTTCAAGCCCGATGTGCTCGAGACAATCGCCGCCGATCCCGAAACCTACTGGCGTCTCGCGTGGCCAATCGCCAACCTCGCTCTGTGGGGCGATCGATTCTGGGGCTAGAACCGTTCGCAGTCCGCTACTCGGTTTTCTTGCCGTAGAAGTCGTGGACCGCCTGCGGCCCGGCGCGCTGTAGTCCCGCGCGAAACGAGGCTTCGTCCTTGTTCCGCCATCCGAGCCGCTCGCTGTAAAACGGTAGGAGCTTGTCACGGCCGCGTCGGGCGAGGTGCTCAAGCGCATCGAGCAGGGCGTGTTCCACATCGCTCGCATCGGTCCACATCGATTTGTATACGATGAGCCCGCCGCGTCCGAGGATCCACGTCATGTTGGGCAACAGGCCCCAGGCACGGTGCGCGGTGCCTTGGAGGTCGTCGAGCAGCACTGGTCTTGCGACTGGACCGATGTCGATGAGCGTACGCGCCGAGCGGCGTTTGTCGTCCATCGAATCGTGCGCGGGGTAGTGCTCTGCCGGATGTGCTTCACGGGTGTAGATGAAGGCCGAGGTCACGCCCCGGTCGGCATAGCGGGCGGCGAGATCATCCATCGCCGGGGCCGCTATCGCGCAGTAGGGTCAGGTCAGGGAGCCGAACTCCAACACCGCAGGCCCCCTCGCCCACAAGCTCGATATCTCGACGACCTCCCCGGTCGTTGCGTTCTCGAGCGGGAAACTTGGGGCCCGATCGCCGACAAAAAGGCCGCGCTTGAAGGCGTCGAAGGGGGCCTGTTCCCGAGCCATTTCGAACACCGTGTAGTTGTAGTCGGCCATGGCTCGATCGTAGCACCCGCTCGTTGACCGACGAGCCACCGGGGCCGGATGACGCGCGCGGTACAGCGCGAGCTTGGTGTAGGGTGCGCGTCGGTGACTGAGCTGCGCGACTTCGCTGAGCGCGTGCTGCATGGCCCCAAACTCGCCGACAAGCTGCACGACACCGGTCGGTTGTCCGACCTGCGGCCCGGCAAAGGCTTGCTCGGCGCGGTTGCACCCGCGCGGGCCGCTGAACTTGCGATGACGTTTGGTGCCGCGTCGTTCCCCAGTGATGCGGTGTTTGCTGACGCTGGGGCACGAGGTCGCGCGCTGCATTTCTTTGCCAATCACGAGTTGCTGGCGTTGGAGTTGATGGCGGTCGCCCTGTTGCGATTCCCCGATGCCCCCGCCGCCTTTCGCCGCGGCTTGGCGGCGACGATGCGAGACGAGCAACGGCATCTGTCGCTGTACTTGGGACGGATGCAGGCGCTGGGGGTGACGCTGGGGGAGATCCCGCTGGGTGGGTTCTTTTGGCGCACCGTTGCTGACCTCGACACGCCACAGGCATTCGTCGCGCATATGAGCCTCACGTTCGAGCAGGCAAACCTCGACCATGCGAAACACTACGCGGGACGCTTTGCCGATGTCGGAGACCGCGACACCGCTGACATCTTGCGGCAGGTCTACGCCGATGAGATCCGACACGTCGGTTTTGGCGTGCATTGGATGGCGCACTACAACCCCTGTGTGCCGCTCATCGATGCGCATCGGGACGCGTTGGTGCCGCCCGTGAGCCT
Source organism: Nannocystaceae bacterium (assembly GCA_016763875.1). Taxonomy (GTDB): domain Bacteria; phylum Myxococcota_A; class Polyangia; order Nannocystales; family Nannocystaceae; genus JAESSZ01. Next base: position 1,903 of record JAESSZ010001050.1, on the reverse strand, counting down.
GCGACGCGCACGCGGTCGGTTCTTCGATCTGGCGGGGCGTCAGGCGGCGGGGCTGTCGCCCGAATACCTCGACGCCATCGCCAACATCCCGGCCGCACGCGGCAAGCCTGCGGTCGTGCACCTGTACGACCCGACGATTGAGCTGCGGTTGGGGCATCCCGACGGATACAACCCCGACGCCGCCACCGCGGCACGGACCCGCGATCTGGAGGCACTCCCGCTCTTGTTCGCCGCCGCGGATGACATTGTCCTTGTGCGGCGGCGCCCCTCAGACGCATTTCTCGCGACCTTGAGACGGGCGGGTTTTCCCCTTGCGGATCTCGCGGTCGCAGACCTCGACGCATCGCAGATCAATCCGTCGGGTCTGGGTGCCATCGCGCGGGTTCAACCGTGGGGATGGACGCCGCGGCTCGCGAAGAAACTCGCGCCTCTTCGGCGACAGGCCAAGGACGACGCGGTGCCGCCCACGGGTTGGCCGACGGACGTGTTCCACAAGTCGCGTGGTGTGGCGGTCCTGCGCCGAGTGCTGCAGGCCGGGCATGACGGGCTGGAAGAGCTGCAGACCATCGGGGTCGTGGCCAACGATCTGGCGCAGGCGCTCGAGGCACTCGATCACTTTCGCGGTCTTGGCCACGGGGTGGTCGCGATCAAGGCGGTCTTGGGCACCGCGGGGCGTGGCATGATTCGCATCCCGAGCGACGCGGGTATAGCTGCCGCGCAGCGGGCGTGGCTCGCTCGCATCCTGGACCGCCAGGGGGCGGTCGTGGTGGAGCCGTGGCGCGACCGCGTCTGCGATCTGTCGCTTCGGCTGACAATCACCGCACCTGGCGAGGTGCATATTGACGGTACGGGGCGTTTTATCGTCGATGCGCGCGGTCAGTATCTTGGTGCGGTGGTGGGGCCGCTGACCACGGGCTTGCCAACGTCCGTCATTCGTTTCTTGCACTGCGACGGCAAAGACCGCGGCTGGCTCGGGCGGATCTGGCGCACGGTTGCCGAGGAGGTTGCGCGCGAGTTGGCGCCGTCCGGATACGTGGGGCCGGTGGGCGTCGATGCGATCGTCGTGACCGACGCTGCTGGGAAGTTGCGGCTCCGCCCGGTCGTAGAGCTCAACACGCGGGTGAACATGGGCCATGTCGCCCTTCATCTGGCGAAACGTGTGGCGCCTGGATGTGTCGGTGTGTGGCGGCTGCTGCGTCGGGCTGACTTCGAGCAGCAGGGAGACGCAGACTGGCCGGCGTTTGCCGCTCGGGTCTCGCACGCGTATCCGGTGGGAATCGCCGATGGTCGTCCATCCCGGCTGCGAGGCGGGGTGCTGTGGACCAACGAGCCCGACCGGGCCCAAGAGGTCCTTGCCGGCCTCGCGGTTGCACCCACGTTGGCCGAGGCCGCCGCGATGCTGGGCATTGTAACGCCCGACAGCGGTTGCGAACTGGTGCACACCCCATCGTACCGGCCAGCGGGCCGGCTCTAGGCACCTGCGGCCCCTTCGCCATTTCTTCGTTAGGTCGCCAAATTCAAGATGTGGAAGAAATGCCTGCGGGCGCGCAGTTGTTTCGTTCTGGAACACTTCAAGAACGCAACTCGCCAGATCGCTGCTCAGACGTTCGTCAGCCTGCCTGAGGACGGTTCCTCCATGATGAAAGATCACCCCAGTTTGCAACGTGCGTCACTTCGCCGCAGCTCACGCTGGCACAAGATGTGGTTGCAGGCCGGTGCTGCAGGCCGGAAATGGGTGGAAGCTCTTTGCAGATCTTCGCGTGGAGGATATTATCTTGGAACTATTGGTGCGTTTGCAACTCTCCCCCGTTGTACCCCGATGAACACCGCTGCATGTAGAAGACTGGATGCTGAGGACTTTTTTGCGGAAGACCTCCACTCGGCGACTCAAAACGAGGAGGGC
>JAESSZ010001049.1 GCA_016763875.1 Nannocystaceae bacterium | reverse complement strand
TCTATGCTTACGACGCTGCAGGGCAGTTGAAGGATATGTCCCAAGGCGAAGCGGTAGGCACGGGATGCGGCAGCATGACCCCGGTTAAGCGCACCACCATGTATTATGACATATTGGGGCAAAACTTCTATACGGATATATGGACGAATGCGACCCAGGACATCATTAAAACCTTTGATGCCAATGGTAATCTCACCAGCTTGGTGCGGGGCCTAGGCAGCGGCGGTGTAGGCACTTGTTCATGTGATGGCTACAGTGAAATCGGTCAATGTCTTACATTCGCTCAACGCAAGACATTGGTAGACCAAAATGGTCGTGAATTTAACTTTCAAGCCGCAGGAAGCCTAAGAGGAATGCGTGTTGATGGAGAAGTGTTAGACGTGAACATTGTCGAAAGTGAACAGGGCATCTCTTTTTATTCCAAAAACCCGAATATTGCAATCTTTTTACCCAGAACCGTCGCTATCAATTCTGTACAATTTGTGGAGAAGGATTGCCGTTTCGTTTTTGAAAGGAAAGTTGTTACGGAAGATCGATACTATCATATTAGAAGGAAATCTTTAAAAATTAAATCTCCCGTAGATTTCTCCGTTGAATCAATTTGCAATCAACAACCAATAAATTCCTACACCATTAATGGTGCGCTAGGTTTAAGGGATATAGTGTTAAGCGACGGTCGGCATTTTCGATCGAGGCCGACGAGGCCAACTTCGAAATGGAACACAACGCGGCTCCGCTGCCCGCCAACGACGCGGTCGTCACACTCACCTGCGGTGGCCAGGGGTCGTTCATGTTCTATTTCCCCGTCGACATCTACGGCGTCGACACGATGGGCGCAGACTACGTCTCGTTTCAGGTGACGATGGACGTCGAAGGCTTCAACGACGTGGGCGCCAACGGTCACTTCATCGACCGGCAATTCAGCGTATACGTGGGATGCGAAAAAATCATCGGCGGCAGCTCAGACCTCAACGTGGTGCTCCCCGACGCCATCACGGACGAGTCGGTCCTCCACGGCGTGCCGTACGCGCTGGAAGTCGTCATGATGCCCGGTCAGGTGGACGAGCGCACGCTAACGCCTAACGGCACGCTGGCCGCGGTCGACGACGGCGGCTGGAGCTGGTGCGAATGCGGCGAGTTCGGCGACGAGTGTCCGTCGGAGACCACCAGCACCTCGGGCGACTCCGGGACCTCGAGCGACTCCGGTACCAGCACCGGAGACTGACCACCCACGCGGTGACAACCTGGCTCGTCGCACGCCGCGCACTAGGGAGGCAGCCCCGCTGTCGCCACCAAAGCGGGACGTTACCCGGTGCCAAGCAGCATTAGGATTTCTAATCCAACACAAATAATTTTGGCTCGATGCGGCCGCAGTTCTCCCGTAGTTTTCCTGCATGCGATGGACGGCAGCGCTGTTGGCGGCAGGGACATTGGCCCAGGGCTGTGCGGACGATGTACCCGCGGAGCACGATGAGGACGCGATGGACAGCTCGGGCGGCGGCGACGACCGAGCCGAGGGCGGGCCGCCCGTTGAACAGATAGTGATTCCAATGCGGCCCGTTGAGTCCAACGAACTCCACGGCGGGGTGCCCGCGATTGTCGAGACCGCCGAGGGACCGCGCTTGACGATGGACGCGTTCACCACGCTGGCGCTGGGCGACCGATACCCCAGCGAGTTCACCGCTACGTTGTCTGCTTCGCGGCGGGCCACCTGCGGACCGATTGAGGGGCCGGTCACGCTGACCCGGCTCACCAGTGTGGAGGACGGGCCAGGCAGCGATGCGGTCACGGTCGCGCTCGATGGTTCCGCCGCGATTTCATTCACGACGCATTCGCCGGGTCGGCACGTCCTGGTCGGCGAGGGCACGGTCACGCTCACGGAAGACGCGTGTGGACATCCTGCGGGCACGACGTTGCCCTTCGATCTCGGGCTCACCACGGTCGTCATCCCGGCCAACGCCGCGCGCATCAAACAACCGTGTAGCTCCGGGGACTCGGGGAGCGTCGAGGTTGCCCCGTCTTCGCACGTGAGCTCGCTCGCTTTTTCGCGCTGGTTTTCGCCGACACTCGTCGATGAAACAGGAGAGTCGGTCGTGGTCGACAACGCGGACCCCGACGCGCAAGTCACGGTCCGGATGTACGGCACATTCGATGCAGGACACGCGTCACCGGCGAGTCTGTCCGAGTGGATCACGCCCTCCCGCGTGGGCGTCGTCGACATCGTGCCCGACTTCGGCGAGCCAACAGTGGTTGATGTCGTCGAGCTGAGCCGAGTCACCGCCGTCAGCATCGAGTTTCAGCTCGCTGGTTTCGCGGCTGGTCCGCTGACGCTCGAAAACGGAGCGGTCTACGGGGAAGACGGTTGGGCTCGGGTTGGAAATCGGGTCGCACCGATGGTTCAAGAACTGCGTACCGACCAGGGCGTACTTTGCTCGGGCCCGTCGCCAGGATGGTTCTCGCTCGACACCATGACCCCGGATGTCTGCAAGATCGTGGACCTTGGATCATCTTTAAGATCGACTGGGCCGTACCTCCTGCACGGCGACCAGATCGGTCATGCCGCCCGTCTCGAGAAAGCCGGCGTATGCTCGCTGGCTGTCCGTGCACCTGGGCTATCCGCAAGCATCGCGCTGCCTACTCTCGAGGCTACGTTCCGCGACCCCAGCGGCCTCCACGAAGGGTAGGCGGACAAACCGTAAGCTGGTCAGTCGACGGCCCTAAGACACCGCCGGCTCAGGCTATGACTCGCTCGGAGTGCTCGAGAAACTAAGGAGCGTCCTGGACCCGATCACTTCACAGGCCAGCCTGTCCAGCATCTGTCGGGGTTCGCCGCTGGGACACGTAGACCGCCGGGCGGGCCACAAGAGACGTCGCACCGACCTGAAGCGACACAATGAGGGATCCCAGAGCCTCGATGGAGTTGACGTTTGGAGCCGTCCCGCACACCGATGATGGCCAGACTCGGGTGCTATTGGCGGAGTTTTGTGCGCGCTGGTCAAAGCGCTCGAACGTGCCGATCCGGCCGCATCGCGCGCCCTCACCCGGCTCATTACAGGCAGCATTTTTCCGCGGCCGTGTACAGCTGGCATGGGTCTCGCCGGCCCTATTTCTGCTCTCCGATGCGTTCGCGTCCGCGGTGCCTTTTGCGTCTGCGGTCCGTGAAGGCGACACCCGGTACAACGGCGTTTTGTTCGTTCGAGACGCCTCGCCGATTCGCAGCGTTGAATCGTTGCGAGGCTCGAAGGTCGCGTGGGTCGCCCCGACCAGCGCTGCGGGATACCTGATGCCGCGCCTCGCCATCACAAAACAAGGGCTGGATCCCAACGAGCTGTTTGCATCGGAAGTCTTCTTGGACACCCATGGTGCCGTAGCGCAATCTGTGGCCGAGGGCCGCGCCGACGTGGGCGCGACCCATGCGTTGTTCGACGACGCCGATCCTTCACGGGGCATGCGAAGCGCGGGCTTCGACGGCATCGAGGGTCTGAAAGCCCGGGTCGTGCTCGCCTCTGCGCCGATTCCTTCGGACCTGATCGTTGCCTCGCTCGGGGTCCCGGCATGGCTTCGCGGTAACCTGACGGTCGCTCTACGCGACCTCAGCGAAGACGGGTCATGCACGGACCTCTTCGCCGCCCTGTTTGGCCTGGAGGGCTACCGGGACCATCAGCCCGCGGCGCTGGAGCGGCTCGCACAAGACCTCTCGGTCGCCCGCGAACGCGGCTTGTGGACCGGCTGAGCGCCCTACCGGACGGCGCGACGGACGGTGTC
>JAESSZ010001048.1 GCA_016763875.1 Nannocystaceae bacterium | reverse complement strand
GTCCGCGGCGCCGGGCGAGCCGCCACTCGTCGTGCGGCATCAGGCGGACGCGGAAACCCGAGCGCGGCGGGTCGCGGCGTACGGTCTCGCTGCGCGCGTTCCAGGCGAGCTTGTTCCGTTGCCGCCATCGCGGAGAAGATGAGCTGGCACATGCAGGCACCCGCGCCGATCGAGCGCGACACAACGACGCCCTCGACGTCGAACCATTGGTCGCGAAGTTTGAATGTCATACGAGCGAACACCGCTGCCATCGTCGGCGAGCCGACGAACTCGACTTTGGTCGAGTCGAGTTGTGTGACGCGAACGTCGGTGACCTGATTCCCGTGAGAGATTCGCGCAGTCGTGGGCAGCACGAGGCTCGAAGTTGCACATGGCGTACCGGGCGACTTCGCCCCAGTTCTGGGCACTTGCGCGCCCCGGCCATCTCTTTGTTTGACGCTCGGTCGTCAAAAACCCGACTAGGCGGCCCAGTACGAACCACATGTCGGATCCATGACTACCTGCCAACGAGCCGTCGGGCACGAAGGAAATATCGGATTCTCGGCCAAAACCGGCAGTTCGCGAAGAAAATATTTGGCTTCCGAAGAAAATATCGGAGAATCGAGCCGTGGCGGAGGAAAAAAAAGCGCGTCCAGCGCGTCATGAAGAGCGCATCGGGTATACCGCGCTCATTGCGCGATATGCCATCGAAGTGCCTGAGCCGCGCTGTCAATCGTATATCGGTACGCAGCGTACCACGGACAAGACCGAACTCGGGCGCGAGGAGATCTGGACAAAACAAGCGCTGATCGACGATTCAGATGTCGGGCATCTGATCTTCGTTATGAAGCGCGAGGATCTGGATCTGGTCGCCCTCGCCAAGATCTTCGAGCATGTCGACCCAGATGAGCTGTGCGCAGCCATAGGAGCCAAACCAAACTCAACGTATTTGCGTCGATTGTGGTTTTTCTATGAGTTCCTGACTGGTCGACCACTGGGACTGCCAGATTCATCTTCGACGGCTGGGTACGTTGATGTTCTCCCCACCGCAGAATATTACACTCGTCCCGATCCTAAGAAGCTATCGCGCTATCGCGTGAACGACAATCTGCTCGGAAATCGCGGCTGGTGTCCGATTGTCCGCAAGACGGAGAAACTTCAGGAGTTCGAGACGAAGAAGCTGAACGAACTCGCGGACGCAGCAGTTCAGAAGATGAATCCCACGGATCTCGCCCGCGCGGTCAGCTACCTCCACACGAAGGAAACTCATGCCAGTTTCGAGCTGGAGAGAGAGGAGCCGAGCGGCAGCGCCGAACGATTCGTGAAGGCTCTGCTCGACAAGAACACTCAAGGCGCGGGAGATACTTGGTGGTACGAGGCGAGATACGCAGAGCTGTGCAACGAGCTGACGAGTCCGAAGTTCCCGACCGACGGCTATCGAGAGGAAGACGTTTGGATTGGAGAGCAACCTAGGCTCGACCGCCCCGAGAAGGTCAGCTGGGTTGGGGCGAGCTGGGAGGATGTTCGGAACCTCATGGATTGGCATGCCCTGGCTTGGCAGATGCACCATATGAAGGCGCTGAAACAGCCAGTCGCAGGCGCGCTGGTCGTGGATGGGAAACCGTATGCATTCCAAGCAAGTTGCGGGGATCCCTTTGTCGACTTTCTCTTCGCCGGCTGCCTGAGCTTCGGATTGTCTACATTCATCCATTGCCGGACTGCAACGGTCGTATTCATCGACTCATGTTGCAGCATGTCCTCGCGTCTATGCGCTTCACGCCGCTCGGCGTGCCGATCCCTATTAGCGCCGCAATTCTCAACGACCGCTTCGGCTATGACGCCGCCCTAGAGGCTCACTCTCGACGTGTCCTGCGCTTCGTCGGCCACGAGACCTTCAGCGACGACGAGGGTGCAAAAGTCAAGGTTCCCCGCGAAGCGACGATCTACTACCGCTACATCGATATGACTCCCCAGCTCGAAGCACTATGCGGATGGTTCGAGAAGGGGATCACAAAAGAACTCGTGGACGAACTTCGGATCCTCAGATTCTTCGATCGAGCGAAAGCTGTCATGCGCGAAGTGGTCGACATGCCAGACAAGCATGAGCGTCTGTTTCTCACCTTGGCGTTTCACAACTTTCGACGAGGAGAAGGATTCACCGTTGGAGCATCCAAGCGAAAAAGGCACTTCAGCATGCTGGAAGACCACGACTTCAAGGACTTGCAGGAAGCTCTACAAGACGGCTGGGATGAGACGGGCTCCAACGATGAGGCGGGCTCTCGTAGCTAAACGCACTGCCCCGCAATCAGCCCGGTCAGAGCGTTGATCTCTGGGGCTTCGCATAATGCGCCGCCGCAGTCGTCGTCGTCGGTGCATTCGCTACACACGCCAACCGACAGAACCCCCATGAAGCTCGCGGGGACGCAGTGGCCCGACGCGCAGGCTGCCGCGCCGCCATTGGCTGGGTCGCATCCGAGCCCATCTGCCAAAGAATCGTCGGGCACGCACTCGAGCACTCCGGTCAGGTTTGGGATGTCGTAGTCGGGCTGACACGAGTCGTCCCCGTCGCACGCCGCGTCGGATACGCATTCGCTGCAGGTCGACACCGAGATGATTCCGGGCACGTCGATGATCTCGGCGCAACTCAGTCCTTTGTCGCACGCGTCATCGGATTCACAGCCGTCGCCGGGCTGCCCGAGATTGCACACCGAAGGCGTGCCAGTGAGAGGATTGCCCGGGGTGCATCCACCGGCAGGACAGTCCGCCTCCTCGGAGCACTCGCTGCAAACGCCACCGAGGGCGCCAATGATGTCGCAATGTCCCGATAGACACTCGTCATCGATGGTGCAGGCTGACCCATCCGGGGCTGGATCTGGGCCGCTGGTATCGCCCTCGGAAGTGGAGTCGCCGCTGGTGTCACCCCCGGAAGAGGTGCTGCCGCCGGAAGAGCTCGCGTCGGTCGTAGAGCCCGATCCTGTGCCTGTCCCGGATTCGCTCCCGCTTGTCGTGTCATCGCAGGCATCGGTTGAGCACGACGTGGTGCCGCTGGTGTCATCGACCGCGGCGGTGGACGAGCCCCCCGCCGATTGAGGTTCCTGCGTCGGGATCGCCAGCGGTGGTGTCAACGCTGTCCTGCGTGGACGTCATGGGCGGCGTCGTCATGACGCCGGTCATCGACGCGCCGCCTGTGGTCGCATCACCGCCAGAGGACGAGCTGTCGACCGTCGTGACGTCCGAGCCGCGCCCACAAGCGGACACGGCAGCGGCCAAGGAAAAGAGAACCAACGGACGAAGCTCAACCCAACGCATGCCCGTAGGCTACCACGCAGCGGCGGTTGCGGCTTCAGTGATGCCGCGCCTCGACGCGAGGTCCAGTGACGGTACGATCCTCGTAATGGCTAGACAGGTGGGCAAGCGAGTGGTCGTTTCGCAGTTCGGCGACACGCCGCTGCAGGCGCTTGAGTCGTACGTATCGCTCCAACCACAGGAGCGTCCGTCGCCCGGAGAACACGAGGTCTTGGTTGCGGTTCGCAGTTGCGCGGTTGGTTGGGTCGACTTGCTGATGATGAGCGGGCAGTACCAGCACATGCCCGAGCCTCCCTACACGCCCGGCTTGGAGTACTCCGGGGAAGTCGCGGAGGTTGGCAGCGGGGTTACGGCGTGCGTCGAGGGCGACGCGGTGATGGTCGACCCTTTCATCGCGGGACCGAGGACCTCTGGCACCTACGGCGCCGCTGGCGGATTCGCGACCTGGGCCGTGGTGCCCGAACGTGCCGCGCTTCCGCGACCTCGCGGGTTGGACTTTGACCAAGCGTGCAACCTGCTGGGTAGTTACGAGACGGCGTACCACTGTTTGATAGCGCGTGGTCGCTTGCAAGCGGGAGAGACCGTGCTGATCAACGGTGCCTCCGGTGCGACAGGGTTAGCAGCCGTGCACGTCGCAAAATGTGTGGGGGCCACGGTCATCGCAACGGGCCGCAACGACGCCAAGCTCAAGGTGGTTGCCCAGCAAGGGGCAGACCATGTGATCAACAGCCGAGCCGCCGAAGGGGAGGATGGCGTGTCGCGGTTTCGAGACGAGGTGAAATCGCTGACCGGCGGGGCTGGGGTGGACGTGGTCTACGATGGTGTGGGCGGTCCTATCTCGATAGAGAGTCTGCGCAGCGCCCGCTTCGGTGCGCGCTACTTGATCGTCGGTTGGGCGGCGACTCCGTTCGTCGCGCGAGGTCGTGGGCAACGCGGGGCTCCCAACGCCAACGTTGTTCCGACGAACCTCATCATGATGAAGGGCCTGGATGTCCTGGGATGCCCGACCGTCATTGCAACGCAGCACGACCCGTCGATCCGTCGCGAGCGCCTACAGGCCGTGCTGCGCTGGGTCGATGACGGAAAAATAGTGCCCCTCGTCTCGCAGCGGTTCGCGCTTGAGGCGTACGACGAGGCGATGCGAGCCAAGTGGTCTGGCAAGTATGTTGGGGGTGGCGTGGTCCACCCACCGTCGGTGCTCTAGCGCGACGGTTGACAGTCGCTGCGCCGCACTCTAGTTTAACTGACTGCGAGGTCAGTTAAGCCAAAGGGCATCGTCATGAGACCCCAACGTGGGAAGCAGAAACTCTTAGAGTCGGCCACCCGACTATTTGCGTCGCAGGGCTACTTCGCCACCACGGTCGAGCAAATCGCCGCCGGAGCGGACGTGTCCAAGGGCCTGGTCTACAACTACTTCAACAGCAAAGAGGAGCTGCTCGTCGCGCTCATCGAGGACGCCACTAGCAAGATAGTGGCGGTGTCTGAGCCGTTGACGCTCAACACGCCATTGGAGGACTCGCTGTCGGCCTTCGTGGATAACTTTTTTCGCTTCCTCGAAACGGAGCGGCAGTTTCTGAAGCTGCAGCTCTCGTTGTTGCTGGCCCCCGAACTCAGCGAGATCGTGTCAGAGCCGCAACGGCGGCGGGCGGAGCTACTCCTGGCGACCGTGCGCGGTTGGTTTCAGCGTGCCCGTGTGCCGCAGCCGAAGAACAAGGCCCGAGTATTCCTGGCGATGCTCGACGGGGTCGCGCTCCACTATCTGTTCATCTACGAGCCGTACCCCCTGGCCGCCTTGAAGCCCCAAATCATGCAGACCGCACGGAATCTATATGCAGATCCGTCGCGCGCAGAGCCACAGTAGAGACGAACGATGATGCACGTAAAACCGGTCGACTCAATCGACCAGCTCGCAGAACTGAAGCAGCGCTATATGAAACAGACCACCGCCCCTCTGGACGGGATGTGGCTGTGCGGTTTCGTCCCCGCGGCGACGCACTACGGCTTGTACGATGAAGGGGTTCTCGGTGGTTTCTTCTGCGTGAACGACGATGGGTGCCTGCTGCAGTTCTTCGTGGGTTCGGACCATCAGAGTCAGTCGTCGCTGCTGTTCGACGCCATCGTGCGACGGGGTGACTCGCCGGCAGGGACAATCAAGGGGGCCTTCGTGAGCACGGCCGAGCCGACGTTGCTTTCGCTGTGCTTGGACCACCTCCGTGTCGTCGGGGTCACCGCGCTCATGTATGAGCTCGACGGAACGAACGGCGGTACCCCGAAACAGCCCCGCGCGTTGGGCCCGACCCTCAAGCCCCTCACCGCGACGCAGCTTCCCGAAGCCGTAGCCTTCGCCATGGCAGCGATTGGCGCGCCGGAGGCTTGGCTTACCGGCTACTACGCGCGCCTTGTCGAGCGAGGGGAGTTGTTCGGCGTGTGGGAGGGCGCCCGGTTGATCGCGACCGGCGAGAGCCGCGGCTACGACGAGTTTCAACCCGATTGCGCGGACCTGGGGGTTGTGGTCGCCGAGTC
>JAESSZ010001047.1 GCA_016763875.1 Nannocystaceae bacterium | reverse complement strand
GGTGCCGTCGGTGCCGTCGTCGAGCGCCGAGTGGCCGGTGTCGACCCCGCTGGGCTCCGTCGGCCCCGTGCTCGCTTGCGCGCCATCCGTGCCCCTGGGACCGGGGTCGCTCTCCAGGCCGGAAGAGCTCGCGCCACCGGTCTGGCCGTCTTCGTCCGCCTCAGAAGTGCTACAGCCGATCAAGAGCAGTACGAAGCCGCACGGTAGGACGAGGCCGAGTGAGCGATTCACCACCCCAATAGGACGGACGGGCGAGCACCCAGTTGCATCAGTCGACGTGGACCACTGGCAGAGCCGACACAGCGGTTGCGTCGCAGGACGTCCAAGAGGTACGCCAGCGCGCCCGTGCCCGCCCTCTTTGATCCCCTCGACCTCAGGTCGACCCGGCTTCGCAACCGGATCGGCATGGCCCCGATGTGCATGTACGCGTGTGATGCCCGAGACGGGGTGCCGACGAACTGGCACGTCATGCATCTCGGAGCTCGAGCGGCGGGTGGCTGCGGTCTCGTTATTACCGAGGCCACTGCCGTACAGGCGCGCGGGCGGATCAGTCTTGAAGACGTCGGAATCTGGAACGACGCCCAACGCGAAGCCTGGCGCCCGGTCACCGCTCAGATCCGAGAACTCGGGGCGGTGCCGGTCATCCAGCTCGCGCATGCGGGCCGCAAGGCGGGGACCCGGCGGCCGTGGGAGCCACGCGGGCCCTACCCCGACAGCGAGTTCCACGACCCGCAGCATGGTCCCGAAGCACTGGCCCCCGTCGGGCCTTCCGCATTGGCCTTTGCCGACGCCTACCGCGTTCCGATCGAGCTGGACGACGCGGGCCTTGAGCAGATCCGAGATGCGTTCGTTGCGGCGACCCTGCGCGCGGTCGAGGCTGGCTTCCTCGGAGTCGAGCTTCACATGGCGCACGGCTACCTTCTGCAGAGCTTCTTGTCTCCGTTGTGCAACCTGCGAACCGATCGCTGGGGCGGCGACTTCGACGGCCGCGTCCGCTTCCCGTTGACGGTCTGTGAAGCGGTTCGCAAGGCGCTCCCCGACGCCCTCCCACTGCTCGTTCGAATCAGCGCCACAGACTGGGCCGAGGGGGGCTGGGACCTTGAGCAGTCGGTCGCATTGACCAAGCGGTTGCGCGAATGTGGCGTGGATGTCATCGACGTCTCCAGCGGCGGCGCGGTGCCCCACGGCACGATTGGGCCCGTCGGGAGCAAGCTCGAACCGGGCTACCAGGTGCCATTCGCGGCGCGCATCCGCAGCGACACGGGGGTATGCACGGCTGCCGTCGGCCTCATCACCGAGCCGCAGCACGCTCAGTCACTCGTCGAACAAGGCAGCGCCGACCTGGTGCTGCTGGGGCGCGAGCTGCTTCGCTCCCCACACTGGGCCCAGCACGCTGCGGCAGCACTCGGCGCGGCACCCTGTTGGCCGAGGCACTACGACTGGGCCGTTGGGTAGGCGATCGATAGGCCGACCACTAGCAATGGCTGAGACCGTCTACTGCCTCGGCCGCTGGGGATCTGTGATCCACTCCGACCAGGACCCGACGTACAAGCGCGGCAACGCGAGGCCGGCGTGCGCCATCGCGAGAATATCGTGGCACGCGGTCACGCCGGAACCGCAGTAGCAGATCGCATCACCACTACCGCGCTCACCGAGTAACGCGTCGTAGCGCTGCCGAAGCAGCGCCCGCGACAGTAGACGCTGGTCGTCGGCGAGGTTGTCGGCGAAGGGCGCATTGATAGCGCCCGCGATATGCCCAGCGACGGGATCGATCGGCTCGTGCTCCCCGCTAAACCGCGGCGCAGCACGGGCGTCGAGCACCGCCACCGTAGGCGCCTCGCGTGCGGTAAGTACCTCGTCGGCCGTCACGATCATCTCGGGTCGCGGCCGCGCCGTGAACACCTCGCTTCGAACGGGGGGCTGACCAGGGGCCAGCGCTTGGCCAGCCTCGGCCCACGCACGCAGGCCGCCGTCGAGCACGGCCACGGCATCGTGTCCTAGCCACCGCAACATCCACCAGAGGCGCGCGGCAAACGGCCCGCCCTTGTCGTCGAACGCCACAACCTGCGTCTGTGCGCCAATGCCCCACGCGCCCAGTGTCTGCGCGATGCGGTCAACGGACGGAAGCGGGTGACGCCCCGTTTTGCCCGCGACAACCTCACCAGAGAGATCATCATCGAGGCTCGCGTACACGGCTCCCGCGATCGTGCCTTGCCGCCAGGCGGCACGACCTGCATCGAGGTCTTGCAACGAGAACCGGCAGTCCACCAGGACCCAGCTCGGATCACCGAGATGGGTGGCGAGCTGCTCGGCCGAGACCAGGGTCGTATGCGAGCTCACCGAGCCGCCACGAGGTACACGAGCCACGATTCCTGGTTCTCTTCTTCCTCGGTTGGGTAGTACTCGCCCGTGCCCGCGAACTCACCCGAGCCGTCTTTCTCTTCGGCCACGGCTTCCCAGTACACGCGCACGCTCTTGAACCCGACCTCGTGCAGCATCTCGCGAACCTCGGGGATCGACCAAAGCCGCCAATCGTAGGTGAACGCCTTACGCAGCTTCGACTTGTCCGGAAACTCGAAGTGAATGTGGCACAGCGTCTCGTGCGTGATGGGGTTGTAGCTGGCCTGCTGCCACACGTACGTGAAGTCGTCGTGCTCCCGCCGGTCGGTCACCTCGACCACGGCTTCGGTACCGCCGTAGAGTTCAGTAAAGAACACACCGTCGTCGGCAAGACACTCGTAGACCATCTCGAAGTAGCGACGAAGCTCCGACCGGGTCTTGAAGACGCCGTACGAAAAGTTCATCGCGCACGTGATGTCGGCCTTGTCCCCTTTTGTCAGCAGCACATCGCCGTTGATCAAGTTCACGCGCGATTTCTGCCCCGCAGTGAGGTTGGCTAGGTTGTGGTCGCGTCCCCACTGCAGCGTCGGTTCGTCGAGATCGACACCAATCGCCTTGCGCTTCTTTCCGCCCGCAACCCAGGTCGAGGAGATGTACGCGGTGCCGCAAAAATCCTCGCGCAGCACCAGTGGTTTCTTCCCGCGAAGGTCCTTGTAGGTCTTCTCGAAAAACTCGAGGTCGGCCTCAGGACTCTGCACGGTGAGTTGGTAGAGCTCGTGGAGATCCGCCTTGTCAGCAAGCGTCGCCTTTTTCGAGCGTTTGGTCGCTGCCGCGCCCTTGGCTTTGCGGCCCTTGGACTTACGCCCCTTGGCTTTTCGCCCTTTGGTCTTGGTCTTGGATTTTTCTTTCTTGCTTGCCTTTGCCATGACTCACCGCTCCGCGACGACGTAGGTCCACCAGGACTCTTGGTTCTCGACAAAACGCGGCTCGTAGAAACGACCCGTGCCTTCGCCTTTAGCATCGGTTTTCTCCCACAACGGATGCACCGCCGAAAACCCGGCGTCCAGCAACGCGTCCTTCAACTCCGGCAGGCTCCACAGCCGCCAGTCGTACGTGAAGGCGCGCTCGATGCACGACCCGTCGGGGAAGTCGAAGTGGATGTGGCAGAGGATCTCGTGCGTGATCGCGTTGAACCGGCCCTGCTCCCACCGATACACGAACCCCGCATCGACCTCGCGAGAGTTTTCTTCATCGCGCAGGGACTCCCATCCACCGAAGCAGTCCAGAACGAGCACGCCATCACGGGTGCACTTCTTGCGCGCCGCGCGGAAGTACTCGACGAGCGTCT
>JAESSZ010001046.1 GCA_016763875.1 Nannocystaceae bacterium | reverse complement strand
GACATGGCCGCGCTGCAGCGCCTCGGACACATGGGCGCAAAAGGCCTGTACCTCATGCCCAACGGCCACAACCCCACGGGTCGCTGCATCTCGGCCCGTCGCCGCGAAGCCCTGGTCGCGTGGTCCCATCGCTCAGGTGTGCCCCTGATCGAAGACGACTATTGCGCCGATCTCGACCTCGACGGTGTTCCGACCCCGCCGTCGCTACGCGCACTGGACAGCCAGGTGCTTCACATCGGCACGTTCAGCAAGCGGCTCATCCCTGCGCTGCGCATCGGCTACGTCGCGTTCCCGCCCGCCCTGGGTCGACATCTCATGGCGCTCAAGGACACGATGGATCTCGGCTCGTCCCTGCTGCTTCAGCACGCGTTGGCGGAGTTCCTCGAGCGTGGGCACCTTCACGCACACCTTCAGCACGTGCTGCCTAAGTACCGACAACGTCGCGCCGCGCTCGAAGCGGGGCTCGAGCGCCTCATGCCCGCCGAGGTCCAGTGGAGTCGAGCAAGCCGTGGTTTAGTGACCTGGTTGTCGCTTCCCAGCGGCATAGACCCAGAGGCCGTCTTCGCGGCGGCATTGAAGGAAGGCGTCCTTGTCAGCCCCGACGTGCTGTTCTCGGTCGACGGCGGCGCACGCGGTCTTCGCCTGACCTTCTGCGGCGAGAGCCCACGTCGCATCGCTGTGGGCGCCAAGCGTCTGGGTAAGGTCGTGACCGCACTGTCTTCGAATCGGCGACGCTGCGGCAGCGCCGAGTTCACCGTTGTCTGAAAGAGAACCGCATATGGATGAGACACGATGGAAACTCAACGTCGGCCTTGCCGACATGCTCAAGGGCGGCGTCATCATGGACGTCGTCAACGCCGACCAGGCCAAGATCGCCGAGGCCGCGGGCGCGACCGCGGTCATGGCCCTCGAACGTGTTCCTGCACAGATCCGTGCCGACGGTGGTGTGGCACGAGCCAGCGACCCCACTATGATCCGTGCCGTTCGCGAAGCGGTCAGCATTCCGGTGGTGGCCAAGTGCCGAATCGGGCACTTCGTCGAGGCGCAGATCCTCGCGGCCCTTGAGGTCGACTTCATCGACGAGAGCGAAGTGCTGACCCCGGCCGACGACACGCACCACATCGACAAACACGCGTTGTCGGTACCGTTCGTCTGCGGTTGCGTCTCGCTCGGCGAGGCACTTCGCCGGATCGCCGAGGGCGCGGCTCTCATTCGGACCAAGGGGGAAGCGGGCACCGGCAACGTCGTTGAAGCGGTCCGCCACCTCCGAGGTCTGCGGCGCGAGCTCAGCCAACTCGCCGCACTTCCAGCGGAAGAGCTACCGGCCGCCGCCAAGGCACTGGGCGCGCCGCTGTCGCTGGTGAAACGAACGGCCACCGCTGGCTGTTTGCCCGTGCCCAGCTTCGCGGCGGGCGGGATCGCGACGCCCGCCGACGCTGCGTTGTGCATGGCGCTGGGTGCACAGTCGGTCTTCGTCGGCAGTGGCATCTTTCTGAGCGAAAGCCCTGAGCGCACCGCGGCCGCGATCGTCGAGGCGGTCACGCACTGGGAAGACGCCGCGCACCTCGCCGAGGTCAGTGCGGGTCTGGGCAAGGCGATGCCCGGCCGCGAGCTGCACACGCTCGCCCAATCGGAGCGTTTCGCCCAACGCGGATGGTGACCGCGCAGTGCGTCCGGTGGGCGTGCTCGCGTTGCAAGGGGGATTTGCGGCCCACGTGGCGGCACTTCGACGCGCTCGGATAGGCGCCGTGGAAGTGCGGCGGGCCAACGAACTCGAGGGCCTGCGTGGCTTGGTGCTCCCGGGAGGTGAGAGCACCGCGATGCTCTCGCTGCTGCGGCGGCGCGGCCTGCTCGCGGCGGTCTCCGAGTTTGGGAGGCAGGGACACCCGGTGCTAGCGACGTGCGCTGGCCTCATCCTCGCGGCATCCCCCGAGCTTGCGTGGCTCGACGTCACCGTGCGCCGCAACGCTTATGGATCCCAGCGCGCAAGTTTCGTCGCGCAGTCCGACGACGGCGTGCACGACCTGGTGTTCATCCGCGCGCCCCGAGTGGACCGCGTGGGATCGAGAGTCGAAGTGCTCGCCCGCTGGCACGGCGAGCCCGTGCTCGTGCAGCAAGGCAATGTCATCGGTGCCACATTTCACCCCGAACTCGTTTCCGCGAGCCAGCTACACGCCAAGATTTTCGGGGCGGCGTGACGGGGCGGCCTCGGCGTGACGGGGCGCCAGCAAGGTGGTGTCTACTCGCAGGGAAGCCAGTCCCCCAGGAACGGGTTGCCGTCATCATCGAGCATGGGAGGCGGCGCGTCGTCGAACGAGATCGCGAGGTCGTCGATGTAGGCGACGTTGTGTGGTGGCATCTCGTTGTTCCAGTAGGTGAACAGATACAGCCCGTTGATGACGCCGTCGGGGGTCGTCAACGTTGGCACATCGGTACGATCAAAGATCAGCGTTTCGTCGCGCCACACCCGGAATCGAGCGTCCCCCCCGTCGTCAACCGACACGTCGTCGATCACCAACTGGACCTCGTACCGTTCCCACTGGTCCCGTGCGATCGGATGACCATCGTAGACCTCCCAGATGTTGTGGATCTCCTTGATGATCCGCAGCACAGAGACTTCTTCGTCCGCCTGGTCGACATACAAGTCGTTGTAGCCCGCGTTTTCACCGGACGCCGTGGCGTTGTGGAGCCGCATGAACTTCATCCAGGGCGCGGCAGAGAACTCAAACTCCGCCGGCCAGTACACCCAAAGGCGAACCCAGACCGACCGACCCGCCGCGAGGTCCGGCAGCGGGACAATGCCTCCCCACTGGCCAAACCCTCCGGCATCTTCCGGCATGATTTCCATACGCGCAGCACGCGTCCCCGCGTGGACCACGTCATCGGTCGCCTGTGTTCTTCCGGCCGCATCAAAGAACTCGCCAGACAGACCTTGGTCCACGCTGTACCCCTCAAACCCGTTGTACAACCATGGTTGGTAGTCGATGCACCCGGGCTCGCCTGTGCTATCGCCAGTGTTATTGCCAGTGTTATTAGAAGTGGCGCTGCCGGAGCTGCTGCCATCAGCGGACGTATCCAACGATGCCGCGGTCCCGCTGCTGCCTCCCAACGTCCCTGCCATCGTCGAACTGGTCGCGGCACCGGTATCAACGCCACCGTCAGCGCCAGTGTCAGTTTCCGTCGCGACGATCTCAGGATCCTGGTCACCCGAACCCCCCGTGTCGGAACACGCGGCCCCAACGCTGGCAACCGCGAAAACGCCCACGCGAATCCGCCCCCAAGCCGCCGTGCCTGCACACATCATCGTGCGTCGTTTCTGCCAGTGAGCGTCCATCGCAGGGGACGATACCGGCAGCGAGCCGCGGTCGACCTTACAAGCTCAGCGCGCAAGACATTTGGCGGTCTACTGCACGGCGACGAGGGGGCCATCCGCGTCACTCAGCGAGATCCACGAAGGCTGCGGACGACCATGAGCGTGCGGGAACACGTGCAAGTAGCTGCCGTACCACACGGGTTCGACGTCCACGGGATCGCCGGGCAGTGGGGCGATGTACCAAACGGACCCTGGCGTCTCGATGTGAAACTCTGCATCGGGCCACGTCGCAGCGGCCAGATCCACGTACCGGGCTTCGGCTTCCGCCTCGCTCAACGCGGCGATCGTCGCACCCGCGGCAACGATGTTCACCGTCGACAACTCGATGCCAGACACAACCCCGTCGGCTTCCAGCTGAATCAGGATATGGACGCCAAGCACCGACGCACTCCCCAACTGTTGCGCATAGATGACCGAGTAGGCGTCGACAACCGTTTCACAGGTGCCCGAACCCGGGCAGCCCGAGGTGGTCACCTGCTTCGCGGTATGCACTGCCTCGTAGTTGGTGTTGGGCAGCAGCCCGTGGTCTTGCAGCCGTGCAACCACGCTGCCGGCGATCTCGCGCGCACCGTCTCCGCCTACGGGGTCGCCCTCCGTCGGCGGCGATCGTGACTCCATCCGCCAGCGCACAGCAACGCTCGGAGCCCGCCCTCGGGGGCGATAGCTTGGAATCCAACCGGGCAACTCGACGCTTTCCCAGGGCTCGTCCCGTAACGCGGCGTCCGCCCACCCCAACCAATCCTGGGTCCCAACGGATTCGCCGTCTGTTGCGATACACGCCATCGCGAGTGCGCGGTTGGCCAGCGACTCGACATCATCCTCCACGGACGTGATCCGAAAGACCGGGAGCGAGTCGCCAACCGAGATCGGCCTAGCCACCCCGTCCAGCGGCACTTGTGCGGGCTGAAGGTCAGCGAACGCCCCGTCGCAGTTACGCCACGGCGGCGCCGTCGATCCGTTGCCACACGCGGCGCAGCCGAGCATCGCACCGACGATGCTGAGCATTGCTTGAGTCCGTGCGTGAGTCCGTGCGCGAGGCACAACCCAGTCTAGACCACGCCGGGCCGCGACGCAGTCTCTGGCGCCCGCGCGCCGTCGCGGCTTGCATACACTCGCAGCCACCCGCCGTGCGACCGCCGGATTTGCGTGGATCGGCGCGATGACCCAAGGTTGCTCTCGCGACGATGGGTGACAGCGAGTCATGTGGGATGTGCGAGGCGCCAGGGCGAGCGTCGGGCCGCAACTTTGGCCTCGATGTGTGTGCGGTCTGCGAAGCTGGACAACTGACGGGCCGACTGGGCTCGTGGGGCGCCGAGATCAGTTCGGAGGTGGTGATGTTTACCGACCGTCACCAGCAAACGTACGATCAGATCCGCGTCCGCGCGTCTGTCCAGGGCGTGCAGCCTCTGCTTGCGGTGTTTAGCCGCCCGACGACCAAGAGCAAGATTGTGGGTCTGTTCCGCAAGCGGTTCAAGGCTGGCGACCCCTTGTTCGACCACGCCGTCGCGGTGCAGACCCAGACGCCCGGGTTCCTGCGCACGCTCCTGCAAAACGACGGCTTCCAGAGCGCCATCATGACCCTCACGACGCACGCCGAGAGGTTCGAGGTCACGGGCGGAGCGATTGAGCTGGCGGCGCGCGTCGATGCGTTGGACCTGCGCGCAGAGCTTCCGCTTGCCGCGGCCGCAGTCCTTCGCCACATCAAGCGCCTGGGCTAGCCGCCGGTTGCAAGACCCCTCGGCGCCTGCGCGGCGTTGCGCCCTACGAGATTGTCTCGAACGACGTCGAGTTCACCGTGGCCACGCCGTTGAGCCTGATGGTCCAACCCGTCGGGCGCACGTCCAACACCGCCCCGGTGATGCTCCGGGACATCGTTGAGGTCCGGCTCGCCAACGTGTCGGACGTGGCCCGGACGTTGCGCTGGCCCACCGCCGACACGCTGAAGATCGAGGTTCGCGGCGACATGACGCAGCGCGTGGTTGGCACTTGGGAGCCTGGCGACGAAAAGTCAGGCTTTTCTATCGACGCCGGCAGCGAGATCACCCTGGTCGGCGCGGGCCGCATCAACTCCGAAATGGAGTTCGCCTTCCTCGAACCCTTGCACGGCAAGGTGCAGCTTCGGGCGACGCTCAGGCCCTACCAGGCGCGCCAACAGGTCCGCGTCGTGAGCGACTGGATCGACCTCGAACTCGATTGAGCTCGCGGCTTGCGGGCGCAGCGGGAGCCGAGCCCCTCCAAGTGAGCTGCTACGCTGCGGTCCATGAGACTGGCATGGCTCGGTTGGATTGGATTGGGATACGTGGCGGCGATCGCTGCGTGCGGCGATGATGCGCAGCCCGCTTGCGAGACCGATGCGTGTGGCGCGGGCTCGAGTTCGACGGCAGACGACGGCGGCCCGGGTGGCACTGGCGCGACAACGCCCGGCATGGTCACGGGCATGGACAGTACGGGCATGGTCACGGGCATGGACAGTACGGGCACCGAATCCGAGGCGTCAGGCAGCTCCGGAGCCGCTGCCGACTCCGACGACACCACCGCTGACACCGCCGCCGATGGCGAAACCACCGACGGGACCACCGACACCGGCTCGACCGGCGCCCAGGGCACCGCGCTGTACACCGCCATCGCGCTGCCGGGCGGGCTCGATCGGATCCGGATCTTCAAGCACGACCTCGAAGCCGACCGCTGCACGTGGCTCGTTCTGGTCGCCCCATCCCTGCCGGATCAGTTCGCGGTGACGACCCCCGACGGCTGGAGCGTCGAGTCGATATCCATCAGCGACGTCGGGGCGGCCTGCAACGCCGACGACCCCGGGATGTTCGGCGCAGAGGCGGCGAGCAGTGCCAGTGGTGAGATCACGTTCGGGATGCTGGGCGCGGTGTATCCCTGCCAGATCGGCATCGACGTGACCGCCGATTTCGCGGGCATGCTGCCCGGCATCCCCGGCCAAGACGCGCTACTGGCAGCGGACGTCCCCGTAGCCGGCTGCTGACGCCACCAAGCTGTGTCGTGCCACGCCGCTCGGCCGCAAATATTCCGCAGACGGGGTGAGGTGTTTGGGCCACGGTGTCCGTGCACAGACCAAGAGTGGACAAGCCCATGTACGCCATCCGATCTGCATTCCCAACCCTCGTTCTGCTGCTGAGCGTGGGCGCGTGTGACGCCAAAGACGCCGTTGAGGGCAAGGGCGACAACGACCCCGCCGCAAAGAGCGAAGACGCGAGCCAGGCCGCGGGGGGTGGTGCCAAAGACAAAACCGACGGCCCGGTCGAGACCTCGCTGGGGGTCGTACAGGTCGCGGCGGGCAATAGCGCCGCGTGTGCGTTGATGAGCGATGGAACCGCGCGCTGCTGGGGCCGAAACAATGTCGGCGAGCACGGAATCGAGCAGTCGGACATCGACGCAGCGACGCCGGTTGCGATCGCCGGGGTGACGGATGCGACCGACATCTGGATGGGCGGCGACTCGGGAAGCTCGGGTGACATGGTCTGCGTGAGGACCAAAGCGGGCGGCATCACTTGCTGGGGAAGCCGAGTCCTCAAGCCCAAGACCGACGGCAAGAAGTGGACGAACGCGGCCGAGGCGATCCCGGAACTCGCGGGCGCCAAGGACCTTGCCCTCGGCGGAGGCACGCAGTACGCGATCATGCCCGATGGTTC
>JAESSZ010001045.1 GCA_016763875.1 Nannocystaceae bacterium | reverse complement strand
CAGCGCCGCGCGCACAATACTGGCGGTGCCGAGCCCGCGTAGCAGCAGCACCACCAGGCCCGCCGCCGACACACCAGTCACGCCCACTGCGGTCCAACCTACAAGTGTGGTCGCGTCGCTGAAGGCTATGAATCCAACGGCTGCCACCGCGTGTGCCAGCAGCAAGTAGCCCGCCAGTTCAACCGCCACCGTCCCCGCCAGGAAGCTGGGCAGCAGCAACACGCGACTACGCCGAACGGGCCTCCACGCGTTGAGCGTGAGCGCCATGGCACCGGTCGCCAACACGAGGTAGGCCCAAGGGGCCGCGAGCGTGAGCAGTTCGTCCAGGACCCGCGAGAGTCTACGTAGACGCGTTTGCCTGCGCAAAGGCGCTGACACCCGGTCGCTGTCAAATCCCCAAGTATTCCCACCATTGCAAGATCCGACCGCAATGCCGTGCGTTGAACCCAGGACGCCATGCGATCGACCCTGCGCCAACCCCGTCGTCATCGTCTTGTCCATGTCCTGGGCCTGGGCGTCAGTGCAGCCGCTTTGGTGGGGATGGTGCAACTGCAGAGCGTCTGGGCGCATGCCGAGGCGGTGGCCCAAGACGAAGTCGCGGAAGCACAGGAGCCGCCACTGGCGGATGTCGCGGTGCCCCAGCCCCGCAGCGAAAGCCACGCTGCGATGATGTTCGTGAAACCGCCGATGCCCGCTGTGGCCATCGAGCCCGAGGCGCCGACGACCGCCATCGTTCCGGACCTTTCGGGCAAAAGCGTGCGAGCCGCCCGCAAGCAACTCAAGGCCCTGGGTCTGCGCATGGTGGTTCGAGACCGCTACAACGACAAGATTTCCCGGGATGAGTGGGGCGCCTACAAGATCCGGCGGCAGAAAACCGAAGCGGGGACAGAGGTCGAGCTTGGGTCCCGAGTCCGGTTGAAGGCCCGGATGCGGCGGAGCTTCGCCAAGGGTTACTAGACGGACTCGATGGATGCCGTTGTCCGTGTCGTGACGTTTACTGTGATGGCGGGCTTGATGTTCGTCCCGCTGGAGCACCTGTTCGGACATTCGCGGGGCAAACGCAGCGGGCGCCTTGCAGATCTTGGGTTTGCGACTGTTGGCGAGCTGGCGGTCCTTGCCGGGCTGGCCACCATCGTTGGGAGCGGGTTGACCCTGCTGGACGGTATCGCCACGGAAGACCCGCTGCTGCTGGCGATCGGCAACCGGCCGTTGCGGCAAGTCTCTGAGGTTGCCGTTGGACTGCTCGCGTTCGAACTCGTCGGATACGCCTACCACCGCGCGGCGCACAAGATCCCCGCGCTGTGGCGGCTACACGCGGTGCACCACAGCTCGGAGTCGATGGACTGGCTGGCGTCGTTTCGCCAACACCCGGTGGAGATCCTCGCCATGACCTTCGCCCAGAACGCACCGCTGGTGCTGCTCGGCCTCCCATTGGGATCCCACGTGATGGTGCTGCTCGTGCTCAAGCTCAACACCGTGTTTGTCCACGCCAACATTGAGATACGTCCGGCGTGGTGGACTCAGCTCGTCGCGACCCCGCGCTTTCATCATCGCCACCACCAGCGCGAAGGTGCGACGCACAACTACGCGGCCATGTTTCCGTGGTTAGACCGGCTCTTCGGAACGTTCTGTGCTGAGCGCACCGCGGCGGTCGGGGTCACGGAAACGATGCCGCGCAGTTTCGTTGGCCTGGTGCTGTTTCCGTTCTTCGGTCGATATACGCGGGCGTAGGGTGCCGACCGAGGCTCGCAGGACATCGTGGTGTAGCCGCATCGGATGGCTGGGCCACCCTGAATGTGGCAAGGTCGATGGGGTGAGGCGGTCTGGCGGCGTGGAACGGCAGCGATGGGCTACAGCATGCCCCGCTGTCGCAGCCCTGGGCATCTTTGCGGTGAGTCTGGCTACGGTCGGATGCTTCGAGCCGGCCCCGTTTCCGTGCACGTCCGATGACGAATGCACGTTAGGTCGCGTTGGGTCGTGTGAACCTGAGGGTTGGTGCGCGTACGCTTCTTCGGACTGCGAATCGGGTCGCAAGTTCGGGCCCTACGCGGGCAGTGAGAGCGACCGTTGTATCGAGCGGAGTCCCGAGACGCTCACGTTTGCCGCCACGCTGGCCGTTTGCGTGGGGGATGCTTCACTCGATCCCGCGCTTTGTCAGCAGCACGCGGGGCCCAACCGTCTCGACATCGATCTACTCGACAGCGACACGGACGAAACCAACATCGCCTACGTCCAGTTTATGCTTGAGGACCGCATCGAAGGGCGCGAGATTGAGCGGGCTCGGCTCGTGTTGACGGTTGCGAGTGAGGACTCCGCAGGGTCGGATTCCACCGGACAGCTGGTCGCCGTGGCGCCGTTTGACGCGGTGTCGTTGACGCAGATCGTGCCTGCGGTTGTCGGCATGCCTCTGGTCTTGATCAGGGTCTTGTGATGCCTGGGCAGGAAGTCGTTTGGGAGTTCGCGCTCGATATTGGCAGCGACGCCAGCGTGTTCCTGGCGATCTTGCCGCAGTCGGTCGACAACGTGCAGTACTGGGCGGCCGGCGGCGGGACGCCCCCCCGGCTCGAGATCGACGTGCGCTGACGGGCTGTTACCCTGCCCGCTGTGCCCGAGTCTGATGTATCGCGACTCGCGGCGTGGCGCGCGGGAGATGCTCGGGCAGGCAATGAGCTAGCGCGGGCATATTACGGCCTCGTTTGGCGGTTCTTCGAGGTCAAAGCACGGCATGTCGCCGAGGATCTGGTCCAGCAAACCTTCCTTGCCGCGGTGGAGGGGCGCGATCGCATTCTTGGGCCGGGTGGGTTCAAGGCCTATCTTCTCGGTGTCGCGCGTTTGCAACTGCTCGCGCATATTCGCAAGTCGAGTCGGCGGGGGGCGGCGATGAATCGGTTCGCCCACGACGAGCGGTCGGGACCACTGACGCCCACGGGTCTGGTGGCGCTCAAAGACGAGCAACGGGTCTTGCTGCTGGCCCTCAATGCACTGCCCATCGACCTGCAGATCGCAGTGCAGTTGTTCTACCTCGAGGGCATGGCGGGGGCGGATGTTGCGGTTGTCCTCGACGTCGCACCCAGCACGATCCGCAGTCGCCTCGGCCGCGCCCGAGATGCCATCCGCACGCGGATCTCGGAGCTCGCGCCTGGTCCGCGCGTGTCCAAATCGTTGAACGAAGAGTTCGACGCATGGGCGCGTTCGTTGGTCGGCCCGTCGGTGCCACCGCCGGACAATTTCGTCGTGCCCGCTCCGGTCGTTTGAACTGCTGGCGGTGCCACCACCGCCGACGGGCGCTGATCGTGCTTGTTTGCGCGCCAGGCACCGAGTTAGCCTGTGATCTGTGGCCGACGCTGCTACGCCCCGCTGGCGGCTCATGCCCGCCGGGACCCGCCTTGGCCGTTACCTCGTCGGGCAGCGGTTGGCGGTGGGTGGCATGGGCGAGATCTATGCCGCACGCGCCGAGGGCGTTGCCGGTTTCGAGAAAATGGTTGTGCTCAAGCTCGTGCATCCCGCGTTCGCGGCGGATCCCGAGTTCGTTCGAATGCTGCAGAGCGAGGCTCGGTTGGCCGCACTACTGAGCCATCCCAACGTTGTCCAGGTTTTCGATCTGGGCTTTGAGTGTGGGGAGTATTTCATCGCGATGGCCTACGTGCACGGCAAGTCCGCGCGCGAGCTGCTCCGAGAGACACAGGACCCGATGCCGCTGGCGTGCGCATTGCACATCGTCGATCGGGTGGCCGCAGCGCTCACCCACGCGCATGACATGCGCGACGACGACGGCGAGCCCCTGGGCATCCTGCATCGCGATGTCTCGCCGGGCAACGTGATGGTCGGCTACGACGGTACGGTTGCGCTGCTGGATTTTGGCATCGCCAAAGCCGCAGAGCGGACCAAGGTTACCCGCACGGGAACGATCAAGGGAAAAGCGGGGTACATGTCGCCCGAGCAAGTTCGTGGACAAACGCTTGACCGACGTACGGACGTCTTCAGCCTCGGGATTGTCTTGTACGAGCTGAGCACCGGGTGGCCCGCGTTTTCGGGCGACAGCGATTTCACGATGATGAACAAGATCGTGTCGGGCGACTGGGTCCGGCCAAGAGGTCGCGACGCGGAGTTCCCGGTCGAGCTCGAGGCGATCATCGAACGTGCGCTCGCTGGCGATGTCGACAAGCGGTTTCCTACAACGGCTGCTTTGCAGGCGGCGCTGAGCGAGTTCGCGGAGAGTCACGTGTTGCACGGCTCGCCTGAGGCACTGGCGCGCTACGTTCAGGGGCTGTTTGGACACCCGGCTCGACCCATCGTCGAGTTGGGCGTTGAGCCGCCGGATGTCGCGACGAGGGAGACAGTCGCGACTGCGGTGGCCGCAATGGAGCCCGCACAACGAGCCGGCTGGCAGCGATGGGCCATGGGGGCGGCGGTGCTCGCGGTCGTTGGCGGGGGCACCTGGGCGATGCGGACTTCCACTCCGGAGCGCGGCAATGTGGTCTCCGAGGAAACGTCCCCGCGGCAGCGAGAGGCGTTGGAGCAGCGGCACGCACTGGAGCCAGCCTCCGCAGAACTGGGGGCGCGTCGCGATGCGCCCGTGCAAACAAACCCGGTCCAGCCGATGGCCGACAGCCCTGATGTTGCGAGCGAGACCGAAGTCGCGCCGAGCGTTTTGCCCGAGCCGGTCGCTCACACCAAGCCCCGGACAAACAAGACGAAGTCCCGCCGTGTTCGAGCCGCGCGGAAAGAGCCGGCCGAGGCGAGTGCTTCGGGAGACAACAACCTCTTGCCGCCGAGTCTGCGGCCATGATCGGTGCGTGTGCAGCGGCGATCGCCGTCCGGCTGGCTTGGGTTCCCGGGGCCCCGCCGCCAACCCGAGAGGCGCTTGTCGCGGAAGCCCAAGACAACGTCAACCGCGAGCAGTACGCCGAGGCACGGCGTCTGTTGGCTCAGGCGTACGCGCAAGACCCGGATCCGCCTTTGCTGTTTGCTCGGGCCCAAGTCGAACGGTTGGCCGGGGACTGCGACGCGGCGCGCACGTTGTTCGAGGCATTTTCCGAGACGGCCTCCACCGAGGACGCGGCTGAAGCCACACGGCTCAGCGAAGGCTGTATTCCAAGCCAAGTCCCGATCGCTGCCGCGCCCCCGGGCGACCCGACGGTAGGTCCAGCGCAGCCCGACTCGCCGGAGGCCAAGCCAACGGTCTCGCGCTGGTATCGTGATCCGCTGGGCGATGTGTTGAGGGGAACGGGCTTGGCTGTGATGGGAATCGGCGTCGGGTTTCTTGCTGCAGCCGCCGCTTCTCCCGCCGAGCCGCAGGACTTCTCTGGCGAGGCTGACTACGACCGTGAGGTTCGACGCACCCGCACCTTCGAACGGGTGGGGGTCGTCATGGTTGCAGTGGGTGGGGCGGCGATCGTTGGCGCCGTTGTTCGTTGGACGCTTGTGACCCGCCGCGGCCGAGGCTCGCGACTATCGCTGAGCGAAGGCCCCCTGGTGCTTCGCTTCTAGTCGATGTCGAAGCTGTCGACGGTGGTACCGCTGAGCGTGACGACCGAAGCGCTGACGCTGCCCCCATCGACACTGACCTCAAGGTAGCTCGTCATCTCCTCGTAGTCGCCGTAGCCCGTCCACTCCCGGTAGCTGTACGCGGTGAATGCATCGCCGCTGATTGTGTCGGTCAGCGCGCCTCCGGTACCGACGGTGATGTAGTGCGTGCCCTCGGGGTCCTGCTTTCCGTTTCGGAGGGGCACCGTGCGCTCGTACGCGTGATTGTGGCCGTTGAAGAACGCGTCGACGCCGTATTGATCGAACAGGGCGCGGTAAACGGATGCGTCGGAGTTGGGTCCGTGGTTTTCGCCGCTGCCCATCAATGGTGCATGGGTAAACACGAAGACGTGCGCGTACGCCTCGCTCGCGGCTTCCAACTCGGTAGTGAGCCAGTCGTACTGGAACACGCTGTAGCAGGCGGAGTTCCGCTGTTCGTCGAGACGAAGTTCGGGGGCCGAGCAGTACTCGGCGCACGAGTCGTACCCAGGCGTGGCACCGTTGCAGTCGAGCATGCCGTAGAAATCTTCATGCAGACGCAGCATGATGAAGTAGCTATTTCGAAACGGAAACGCGTAATAGAAGTCTTCGGGGTGTCCTGACGATTCCTGATCGAGTCCGCAGATGTCGCCGTGGTTGAGATTGTGCGGGGCGAATCCGGGGGCTTGAAAGGTATCGCCGTGATCGACGTAGGTCTCGGCGATGCCCGCCGAGTCCAAGCCCAGCAGTTCGCAAATCCCACCACCGCAGGGATCCGGGTACCAGTCGCTGCCCCAGTTGCCGTCGTGGTTCCCGATGACGGGGAAGAACGACGCACGAAGCTCGGGATCGTGGGTGGCCTCCAGCAGCGGCGCCATCTGCTGCGCCATGTTGCCGCTCTCGTTGTCGTCGTTACAGCTGGTGCCCGCGGGCTGGGAGCCAAAACACGACTCGGCGCCGTAACCCTCGATGATATCGCCCGTGTGCACAGTGAACGCTGGAGCGGCGTCGAGCATCATTGGCACGAGGCGGTGGAAACGATCGTTTTTGTCGCAGCCCCCTCCGTTGAGATCGCCGAACACGATGAACGAGAACGGATCGGACGGGTCGGATCCGCTCGTGGTCCCACTGGATGCGGTGCTGTCGGCATCATCCGAATCGTCGCTGTCGGCGGATGCTTGCGTGTCGCTGTCCGTCGGGTTGCCCGACGGTCCACTCATGCCACCTGGGCCTGTGTCGCTTCCGTCCAGCGTGGATGTGGGCGTCGAGTTGGCGGTACCAGCGCTAGAACTCGCGCCAATGGTGTCCTCGCCATCGGCCGGCGAGTCGTCTCCGCAGGCCGTCCCAGCCAGCGCGACGATCGACAACGCGCACAACCCGGATAGATGCGGAGAGCTGCGGAACGTGCTCATGCAGGACAAGTCGCCGCAGCCCAGGAAATGTCCCGAGAAACTCTGGGCGGCGGTCGTTTTGGCCTCTGGAGGGGACTGCGCTACCGTGCCGCTTCTTCATGTCCGACGCGGTCAGCCACGCCCAAGCCGAGATCTACCGTTCACAGGCGGAGGCGTACGACGAGCTCATCGCCGCGGAGGATGCCGACGGGAATCTCCGTGCCGCTTTGGAGCAACAACTCCAGTTTGCAGGCAAACGCGTCGTCGACATCGGAGCGGGCACCGGTCGCATCGCGCGCTGGGTCGCGGGTGTCGCCTCCCACGTCACGCTTTTGGACCAAGCCGCCGCAATGCTCGAGGTCGCCCGGCAACGACTGCAGGCCGATGGTCACCTCGACCGCGCAACCATCGTCGTCGCCGATGCGCGCACGTTGCCGCTGCCTGACGGTTGTGCCGACGTCGCCGTCGCGGGGTGGGTGTTTGGCCACTTTCGAGGTTGGATGGCGGACACGTGGCGCGACGAGGTCGACCGCGCGGTCGCCGAGATGGCCCGCGTCGTCGTCCCTGGCGGGATGCACACGATCATCGACACACTCGGCACCGGGCACGAAACGCCGAGGGTCAACGCCGAACTGGACGAGTATTTCGACCACTTGTGCGCGGCGCACGGGTTTGCGCGGAGCTGGGTTCGCAGCGACTACGTGTTCGCCGATGTCGACACGGCTGCACGCGTTAGCGGCACCTTCTTCGGCGACCGACTCGCCGCGCAGGTACGGGAAAATAACTGGCATCGCATCCCCGAGTGCACCGCCATTTTGACGCGTACTCGGTGACACCGCCGTCGTAAGGGGCCAGGATCCGAGGCCGCATTGCCCGTCCTCGCAACTAGGCGACCGGCGCACTGCTAGTTGCAGCGACAGCCCTTAACATCGCCAGCACCCAGCGCGCCCGCAAGTCCAGCTGCGAGCGGGTCAACCCACGACTTGAAGAAGCGACCCTCGTCATTGCAGCACGTCGTGCAGCTCTCGCTGGAGGTCTTCGCCGTATCGCTTTCTTGGCAGACGGTAGTCGCGTCCTTCGCGCTGACCTGCTTGCTGAGGCACTCTCGATAGCCCTTCACGGCCTTGTCGATGCCTTTCTTGTCCTTCTTCCCTGCGCTCGACTGCCAGTCGATGGACGCCTTGCTCATCTCTTCCCATGACCCGAGGAATTTCTTGTGCTCGGATTTCGCGCAGTCTGCGTCTGCACAGCCGCAGACTGCGTCTTTGTGACCATTGAACTTTTGAACGAGCTCGCTGTCGCACCCGAGCACGGGCAAGAACATCGTCATGAGGAAGAGGGGACGAAGGGTGGAGGGTTTGGGAGTGGACATGGTCGGCTGGCTCGCCGAAGGGCGGCCACCTGGGAGAACGTCGGCTGAGCTGTAGTTTCCTCACCGTGGCAGTCGTTTTTTCCGCCGGGGACTGCGTCAAACCCGCGCGAGTTACGACGGATTGGGTCACATCGGTCGCGGAGCGGCTCCACTGGACGTGAGACGTTCGCGACGGTTCTTTTTGGCAGGCGTGCCTGCTGCCCTGGTTGCCACCCATGCACTCACGGCATTCGGCCGAGCCCCGACGGCCCGCGCCCCAGCCGGCCGAGTGAGGCGTCGGATGCGACCTGTGGCGACCAAGCCTCAGCCAAAAGTGAAGCTACGGAAACTCGACCCGAAGCTGCTCCGCACCGCCAAGGCACAAAACCTCCGGCCGCTCCATGTGCGCCACGCTGTGCTGGACAAGGGGCTGCCTGAGTCCCAACTCCGAATACAGCGGTTCCACAAGTTCAAGCCTGGCGCGCTGAAGCTCAAGCCGACGCTGGACGTCGCCAAGTTCGCGCCTGCATTGCACGCCAAGTTGCATGCGTCGGTCACCGGGTACGCGTGGCAACTTCGACGTAACGGCGTGACGACCGTCTCGGGTAACTGGCAGTGGGCACAGACCCACAAAAACGCAGGGCAAGGATGGTCCCACGATACACGGATGCACATCGCCAGCGTCAGCAAACTCGTCACCGCGATGGCCGTTGCGCATCGTCTGCATCAGCTCAACCGTTCGTACGACTGGAACATCAAGGACTTCCTGCCCGACTACTGGCAACAGGGGCCGAGCACCAACCAGCTGACTTTCCGCCATCTGCTGACGCATCGATCCGGGTTCAAGACCGGAGGCTCCGCCTCGGACTTTATGTTCATGAAGTCGCAGTACGCGATGGGCGTCGCGGGCAACATCGGCAAGTACGACTACGAAAACATGAACTTCGGACTGTGCCGGATCTTGATCCCGGTCCTGTTCGGTTGGATTCATCCGAGCGAGACGTTCGGCACCGCCACGGACCACATCTGGGACTACCGCACGACACTGCGGTTCAAGGAGTACTGTCAGACAAACATCTTTTCGCCTTCCGGCGTCTCAAACATCGGGTTCACCCCAACGGGAAAACGAGCACTCGCGTACCGGTTCCCGCATGCGAACGTGGGCGGATGGGACTCCGGTGACCTGCGCACCGTGTGCGGTGGGGCCGGCTTTCGGATGTCCGTCAACGAACTGCTGGACGTGATGGGGACATTTCGACGTTCCAGCAAGATAGTGCCCCCCAGCAAGGCCCAGCAACTTCTCAGCGGAAGCCTAGGCATCGACCAGATCATCGACACACCCGCGGGCAAGCTCTACAACAAGAACGGTGCGTGGGGGGACTCGGACACCGATACGCGGATGGAACAGAGCGTCGCGTTCTTCATGCCCGAGAACATGGAGCTCGTGCTGTTTGTGAACTCCCCGATCAAGGGCAACGGCTCACTGCGGAACATGGTGACCGACACGTAT
>JAESSZ010001044.1 GCA_016763875.1 Nannocystaceae bacterium | reverse complement strand
CAGTCGCACGTTTGATCGTCGCCGTTACACACGCCACCTGGGCCGCAGTCGATGGTGTCGCAGAAACCCGTCGGGTCATCGTCGCCGGTGGGACGCTCGTCGTAGACCTCGCCGTCGACGACCCAGAACTCGGGCGCCTCGGTGACGTAGTTGTCGCCCTCGCGGTTGTCCCACTGCTCGGCCCCATCGTTGAACGCGAACGTCACCACGCCCGCGTACGCCAGGCTCTGGTGGCTCAGCACGTGCCAGCCGTCGCCCTCGATGTCCATCGCGATCCCAGGCGAGGTCGTCCAGCCGGCACCAGCATCGAAATGCATGTGCGGGGTGGGCACGCCCGAAAAATAGTGGGCGACGAATCCGGTGAGCACGCCCTGCGTGTCTTCGCCGTGCTCTTCGCCATCAGTGCCCCCGCTGGTTGTGTCGGAGATCAGACCGTCGGTCCCGCAGCCGGCACCGGCCCCAAAGAGGCCCGCGACAACGAGCGAAAGCACGGGCACTCGAAGCAGGTCGACAACTAAGGCCATGACCCCTCGACACTAACATCGCGCGCGGTCACGACCGGCCCCGTAACAAGGGCACGGTACGTGGCTCTTGGCTCAGCAGGTGCTTGTACAGCGTGGCCGCGGCCTGCGGTCGGCCGAGCGGCTGCGCGAACGTCCACAGCTCGTGCGGTCCGACCCGCAGCCGCTGTGGCCAGTGGTTCCAGTAGCGGAGGTGACCGGCGTTGCAGAGTGCCGTCGGGGCCAGCGTGCCGTCCAGGAGGGCGTATAGGTCCGTTTCCCAGCATTCGATACCCGAGGCGTAGGTTGCGATCGGCTCGCCCACTGCGCTCTCCACGAAGGCGCACGCTGACGTTTCGTAGCGAAGGACACGTGCGATCGCTCCGTCGCCACCTCGCAACGCCAAACACGCTGCAGGCTCTCGGGCGTCCGGTAGCCGCGTCGGGAGCGAGCACAGCGCGCGGAAGCAGGCGCGCCCGTACAAGTACTGGGCGAACGGCACGAGTGCGGTGAGCAGTGCGTCTCGCTCGGTGGGCGTTGGGTCCTGTCTTCCGCACGCGGGTTGATAGGTGCGCATCGTGGCGAGCTGGCCGTCGTAGCGCCGGTCGGGCCACGCCTCGGTCGGCAGCGCGGAGAGGTACGGCTGCCCCGGACTGTGCTTGCACAACTGGCCATTGGAGAACGAGAAGCTCTCCCCAGGGGCCGGGGCGCGCACATCGGATCCCGGGTCCAGGGCGGCCGCAGCGTTTGCTAGCACGCCGCAGTCCACCGGAAACACCTGATGGTTGAGCCACGCGCGTGTCCCCGGAAAGCTCCATCCGCCGCCGCATACGAGGGTGAGTGCTGGTGGTCCCCACGCCTCGCAGACTCGCGCACGTCGTTTCGCCAACGCGCGTGCGAGCAACGCGTCGTCGCCCGCGGGGCCGGCCGTGCCCGATAGCGCATCGGCGAACGCGGCGCTGGTGGTGTTGTTGGCGTGGCACCAGATCCCGGGCTTGGGGACGAGCGCGGGCAAAGACTCCAGCATGTGCGGGGTGGGGGCGACGTCGACCGATGAGGCCATGGCGCCGTGACCGGCTGTGTCGTAGACGACGAAGGGAAACACATCCCATTCGTCCGACGTTCGGCCCCCCGTGTGGTCCGGGGCGAAGGTTCGGTAGCGGAGCTCCCCGACTTCGATCGTCTCCTCCGCTGGCAGTGCGTGCACCTGGGCGAACCCCATGTCCCGCAGCAACGTGTGCGCGGCCACCGAGGCTCGCGAAGACAGCCAGATCGGAATCGATCGCTGGAGGCGGTTGAGCGACGGGATGTCGAAGTGGTCGTCGTGTTCGTGGGTGAGTACGACCGCATCGATCGGTGGAAACCCGGCCAGGTCCAGCCGCCGCGGTGGATACACGGCGCCGACCTTGCCGCCATGGCCGAAACTCGAGGTCAGCAACGGGTCGATGAGCAAATTGGTCCTGGGAGTGGAGACCAGCCAGCCTTGGTGTCCCACGAAGGTGACCCGAAACATCGGCTGAGGTTCGCATGGGCGGGCTCTCGTGGGCCCGGAAAAGGTAGGGGCCTAGAGCACATGAGCGGCGTGGCTGCGGGGCACACTTCGCCTCGCCCCGTGCCCTCGCATGGACTATGATGACTGACAGCAATGCACGCGTACTGCGAACGATGTGGGCACGAGGTCGAGGGGGTCTACCGCCGCCCAGTCCACCGCAAGTGGGCGAAGTTCTACTTTCTGCTGCCGATCCCGTTCTTGCCCGTGGTCCCGATGATGGCGTCGGACTTCATCATCTGCCTGCCGGGGATCATGGTCTACTTGCTTGGCGTTGGGCCCGTGCTCGGGATCCTGCGGGACCCGCCGCATTGCAGCGACTGTGGCGCCATCGCTCGGGCGCACCCGGCCGTGTCCGCGGCCTGAGATCCCGGCGGCTGGGAAATCGTCTACGATCGGCGCGGCGGCGATAGGCCCCGCGGGAGAGCACGGTTGGCGATGACAAATATGCGTAGTTTGATCGGCGGCCTGTCCGTCTCGTTTTTGGTCTCGGGCTGTGCCGGTGACGATGGCCTCCCGTCCGCACCGGTCGATGGCGGTGATGACACCGGTGATGACACCGGTGGTACGGCCAGCAGTTCGGGCTCGGGTACGGCCGCGACCGGGCTGGACTCAAGCACCGGGGGACCGGATGGCACCACGGATACCGTGACGTCGGGGTCCACGACACAGGGCCCAGGCAGCAGCTCCTCCGGTGAGCCGCGTACGGAGTCATCGTCCGAGGATGGCGTCGACAGCACGACCGGCACGAGCACCACCGACACGGGGGCGTCCACGGGCAGTACTGGGACCACCGCGGGAACCGAAACTTCCACCGGAGGATCGTCTTCCACGGGCGGCGGGGACGCGGTGACGGTCTCGCTCGGCGATGGCCAGGTTGGATTCATCGATCAGCAGATGCCGGTCCCGATCGTCGTTGTGGTCGAGGACGACATGGGAATGCCGCTGCCCGGCGTGACCGTCGACATCATCGCTCCGCCAGGCGCTGTCGCTGATCCTGCGACTGGGGTGACCGATATCTCCGGCGAAGTGGTCGTGCTCGCCCGGGTGGGTCGCGCCATCACGGAGTACGAGTTTCAGGTCGAGGTCCAAGACGGCCCTTCGACCACCTTCGCCGCGACTGCGGTCGCACCGCCAGACGACACGGCCCTTACCCTTGTCAATGTGCAGAAGGTGAGCGCGGATAATGTCGGGGTTCCGGGGCCCGGCACCGCCGCCCGTGTTGGCGACGTGCAGGGGGTCGCCGTCGCCTCGGACGACACGGTGTTCTTCACCGCGGCCGCGGGGGGCGAGGCGTACGTGTATGCACTCAACGCCATCGGCGAGCTGACGCTCATCGCCGGTGGTGGCCTCGATACCCTCGAGGAATGCATCGACCCGTTGACCGCGGCTCTCGACGATGTCGAGGACATCGTCTACGACGAACCCAACAACCTGCTGTATGTCGTCGCGGACTACATTGACGGCTGGCGCGTGCTCACGATCGATCTCGACGGCGATCTTCTGTGTACTTTCGCCGGGGGCAACGAAGACGCTCCTGGACCCCAGTATGGGGATGGCGGGCTGGCCACAGACGCGAGGTTGGTCGGGCCGGGCGACATCTCTGTCAACGACGGCGTGCTCTACATCGCCGATCGCACCATCGACCGGATCCGCAGGGTCGAGTTCGGGGTCATCTCTGAGTTCCTCGGCACGGGCGACTGCAGCGATCGTGTTGCTCTGGCCGATTGTCAAAACGTCGGCTGTGAAATGGCGTGGGACTCGCAGGGCGATCTCTTCATCGATGCGCGGATCTGCGGCACTGGGCCCGGGGGCACGACTGCAGGGATCTTCCGGATCAACCCCGAGACCATGGCGATGGAGCACATTGCGGGCCAATCGGGGGGCAGCACGGCTGAGCCAGTACTTGCGTTCTTCGCCGAACTCGGCGGCCTCGGCGGGCTCACTTTCGACGAAGCCGGCAACCTCTACGTGCTCGAGGAACTCGATCATCGTGTGCGGCGGATCGACGCAACGACCTGGCAGATCTCCACCGTGGTTAACGCCGCGGGTACGGAGGGGCAGGGGACCGACTACGATCCAGCAACCGAGCTGCAGCT
>JAESSZ010001043.1 GCA_016763875.1 Nannocystaceae bacterium | reverse complement strand
GATCTCGCCCGCGCGGGCTTTTTCGAGCCACTTCTCGACCTCGCCGCCCACGATGCCGAGGATCTTCTTCTCGAACGGGCGAAACAGGAAGGGGATCTTGCCCGTGATGTTGAGGTTGGCGTCGTCGATCGCCACGTCGGTGATCAGCTTTTTGCCCATGATGGTGAACCCGATCTTTGCGGCGCTGTCCCCATCCCAAGTCAGGGTTGGGTCGTGACTCGCGAGACGTTCTTTATAGGCCTCGTAGGCCCTTTCGACGACGACTCGCACTCGCGCGCGGTCCGGTAACCCGTGCTTGACCTTGTACTCCATAGCTCAGGCTCACTATAGCCTTGCCTGGCGCTCCGAGGAAGCCGCGGGCTATCGTCCGCGACGATGGCGGGGACGGGAACAAGGCCGACACGACGGTGGGGTCTGCTGTTCGCCCTGTTTTTTCTTTCGGGGATCAGCGGACTGATCTACGAGTCGATTTGGTCGCGCTACATTCGGTTGTTCGTTGGTAGCGCCGCCACCGCCCAGATTCTCGTCCTCAGCCTGTTCATGGGCGGCATGTCGTTGGGTGCCTTGCTGGCGGGTCGCTATGTCAGCCGGATCCGCACGCCCATCGTCTTGTACGGCGTCATCGAAGGTCTGGTGGGTTTGTACGCTCTGGCGTTCCCATACCTCCAGGCGTTCGCGAGCACACAATGCTACGAGGTGATCTTCCCCGCACTCGGTGGGGGCATCTTAGTGACAATGGCGAAGTGGGCGGTGGCGGGTCTACTCATCCTGCCCCCGTGTTTGTTGCTGGGCACGACGTTTCCGCTGATGAGCGTCGGCATTCTGCGCCGCGATCTCGCGCATTCGGGTGAGGTCTTGAGCCTGCTGTACTTCACCAACAGCCTCGGTGCCTCGTTTGGCGCAGTGTTTTCCGGCTTTGTCCTCGTCGCGTGGGTCGGGCTACCCGGTGCGCTGATGGTCGCGGCGGCGCTGAACCTTCTCATCATGGTCGTTGCGGTTCGTGACCGAACGCCAACCCCGCCGATCGTCGAGCGTCCCGACGGCCGCGAAGAAGGGACCCCGAACCACGCGCCTCTCAGGTGGCTTTTCCTCGCGGTCGCCTTCGGGACCGGCATGTCCTCGTTCATGTACGAGATCGGTTGGATCCGGCTGCTGTCGATGATCCTGGGCAGTGCGACGCACTCGTTCGAAGTGATGCTCTCGGCGTTTGTTCTTGGTCTCGCGCTCGGTGGGCTCTGGGTCCGTCGTCGCATGGACAAGTTCAAGCGCCCCGAACTCGTGCTCGGCATCGTTCAGATCCTCATGGGCCTGTCCGCGGTCGCGACGTTGCCAGCGTATCTGCTCGCCGTTGAGGCGATGCATCAACTGCTTAGCGGCGCGGAGATTCGAACCGAGTTCCTGTGGCTGCAGTTCAACATTTTGCGCTACCTGTTGTGCCTGCTGGTCATGCTGCCTGCGACGTTTTGCGCGGGCATGACCCTGCCGTTGCTCACGCACGTGCTGCTCAAGCGTGGCGGTGCGGAGAAAGTCGTGGGGCAGGTCTACGGCCTCAACACGTTGGGGGCGATTTTTGGGGCGGTTACGGCCGGTCTGATCCTCATGCCGCTGGTGCAGCTCAAGGGCGTGATCGTTGTCGGCGCACTGCTGGACTGCGTCCTGGGGCTGTACCTGCTGCGATCTGAGATCTTGTCGGGTCACGCGTTGCGAGGCACGTCGACGTTGATCCGCACTGCCGCGGTCGGCACTGTCCTGACACTGGGGTTCGGCCTGATGTACCCCATCGATCCCATGGTGCTCACGTCCACCGTGTTTAGGCGCGGTCGCAAGAAGCTCAACGAAGGCTACAAAGTGTTGAGCTACGTCGACGGTCGCACTGCGACGGTGACGGTTGTCGAGAACACCATGCGACCCGGCTACCACATCATCTACACCAACGGTAAGCCGGATGCGTCGGTGGTTCTCGATCGATGGCCGCAGGGCGCGGACAGAAACCTGGGTCCCGACATGGCTGGGGATGAGCCCACGCAGTTCCTGTTGGCCATCGTACCGCTCATGGCGCGACCGCAGGCGAGACACGCGGCGGTCATTGGGTTCGGCTCGGGGGTCACGGTGCATACGATGTTGGGGTCGGCCAATCTCCAGCGCGTCGACACCGTGGAGATCGAGCCGGAGATGGTGCGTGGCGCTCGATTTTTTCGGCCGGTGAACTGGCGTGCCTACGGCGACGCCCGCAGTCACATCCATTTCGACGATGCCAAGGCCTACTTCGCATCGGCGAAGCACAAGTTCGACATCATCGTGTCCGAGCCCACCAACCCGTGGGTGAGCGGGGTTTCCAGCCTGTTCACGGTCGAGTTCTACCGCGACGCCAAGCGCTACCTCAACGAAGGTGGCCTGTTGGCGCAGTGGGTCCAGGGCTACGAGTTGTCGGACGAGCTGCTCGTGACCGTGCTTGCGGCCATCGATCAGGAGTTCGACGACTACCTCATCGTGCGTATCGGGTCACGCGACTGGGTCATCGTGTCTTCGCCCCATGGGCCGGTGGGGCCCCTGTCGGCTGAGCTGTTGAACTGGCCTGGGCTCCAGGACAGCTTCGGTCTTTTGGGTGTGCACGACGTCGGTCAGATCGACGCGCTGGTGGTCGCGAACAAGGCATTGCTGCATCCATTTATCTCGAGGCGTGAGCCCAATCGCGACATGATGCCGCTGCTGGATACGGGGGCCGAGAAGGCGCGATTCATGCGCGAGTCGGCGGAGTTCCTGAACGAGTTGCGGTGGACTCCTGCACCGATCATGGCTGTGCTCGCCGGGCAGTCCTCGCGGCCGTATCCGCTGGGTGGCATCGGCGACCTACGCGACCCACACATCATGCGGGAGTCCGAGCATGCCGCACTACTGTTGCGGGCGATGGGCGAGCCCGCGGTCGCGGCACACGATTCGTTGTCGCCCGCGATCATGCGCGTGTGGGAGGCCGAGACCGAACGAGTCGCGCAGGGCCAAGCGCAATGGGAGGCGTGGCTCGCGGCGAGCTATGCCGTGTACGAGGTGGTCGCGCCGTTCCAAGTCGTCCACGAGACGAAGTGGTGGGGACGGACACTTGAGGTTGCGCGCGACCACGACCCGCCTGCGCGCGTAGCCGGGTCTCTCGAGTTGCTCGACGCGTTGTCCAGGCAGGACGGCGAGCGACTGCATGACGCTGTTATTGTTTCGTTTGGCGATCCGGAGCACCCGCTGCCCAGGACCCTGCGTGCGATCGCAGGTCTGATCTCGCTTGAACTCACGGGCGCGTCGTCGTCGGTGCGACGCGCGTTCGTCGGCCAGTACATGGACGACCTCGGGGCGGGCGTGCGCGACGATGACGGTAGCGTCGAGGTGTCGTCCGCGGACTATGCAATCCGAGTGCTCCGCGCCCACGCGATGCGATGAACTGCACGCTGCGATGTTCCGTGCCTCGCTGGCGCCCGGAGGTTTTCGTCGGGGGAGATGACTAGCGATGGGTGGCTCGACACGTACGCATACTGCGGAAGTGGTCTTTGCGCCCGCGACTGCAGGGCCGCGACCGCTAGTTGGGAGGCTGTGTGGCCCAATTCAGGCCACGGTAGGGGCGCGCGAGTGAGATCACTTGGCGCTAGTTGACGATCGCGCGGGCGCTCGCGATACACCCGGATCGTGACGGGCTACACGATGCCGTTGGCCAACCCCGGCCGGACCTCGTGGGTGAGCGCCTCGCCGCCGGACTACGGGGCGCTCCGTTCGGCGGTGCCTACCTCGCTGACCAGTGCGCTCGGTCCCCCAGTCTCAGCGGCGGTCGACGCAACCACGGGAGGGACCCTCTTCCACTACGCCAAGGGGGTCGTGCTGAGCCTCGGACGCGAACACATCGGGCTGGCCGCTGCACCGACGAGAGAGTCGATGCTCGTGGCCACGGACAACGGCGTCATCGTTGGCGATGAGCGCTACCCATGGGCGGGAGGCACCACCCCGCAGTTGCTGCACCCCGAGGCACCACGGGGCCGCATGCTGGTGTGCGCCTTGCGGGACGAGGACTGGATCACAGTCCGCCAGCTCACCGCCGATACGACCGTCGACGCAGTCTGCATCGCCCGCGCCAGCCTCGGCGGAGGCTCCCGCACCCAGCAGCGGATCGAGTCGGGTTTTGCCTGCGCGGCCATTTCGCAGAGCGGCGTCATCGGCGTCGGGCT
>JAESSZ010001042.1 GCA_016763875.1 Nannocystaceae bacterium | reverse complement strand
TACGGTAGTGCCCGGGGTGAAAAATCATCTCGTCGATCGTCACGGTGATGGTCTCACCGGGCGAGTAGGTGGTCACGATGCTGGTCGCGACCGCGGCGCCATTGTCGCCGCAGGGGGCCGCTTTTTGCGGGTCGCCCAGTCCGTTCTGCTCATTCACCGCAGCCGGAGAACTCAAGATGAAGTGGGCCTGAGCTGGACTGTGAGCGAGCAGTACAGCGCCAAGCGCCGCAACGCAGGGAACGAGACGTGAGACGGGCAAGGTAAGCACGTGCGGAGACTACACGACTCCGGCTCAACCGCACCGGGTGCTGCCGACCGCGCATTGTCCCCGGGTGACTGCGGCGGATCGACAACGGTTGCGCCACGTCAGCGGCAAACAGGTCGTCAATCACCAACTGATCGGCCGCGCGGGTCAGTTTTCGCTGCAGTTGTTTGGCGCGATTGGCGGCCTCGATCACGCGCTGATGTAGCGCTTCGTCCCGACCCGGCACGTGCCCTGACGTGGTCGAATGTGAGCTGGTGACGGCTGCGGATCCGGGCACGGACAATCTCGGTCTTGGTGCACGTGCCGTCCGCATCGACCGTCATGTCAAACACCATCGCGCGGCGATCGACCCCAGGCCCCAACGACACCAAGTCCTCCGACAGTGCCCGAGGCAACATCGGCACCGACTCTCCCGGCATGTAATAGCTGGCGCCGCGTCTCAGTGACTCGGTGAAGAGCGCGCTGTCGGCGGGCACAAACCACGATGCGTCGGCGATCGCGTACTGAACACCAAAGCCCGAGCCACGCCGCTCGACCAGCAATGCCTGGTCCAAGTCGCGCGTTGCAGGGCCTAGGGACGCAACCTGAGAGAAAGCCGAACTTGCGCGGCGCGCGATGTGGAGCGTAGGCGACGTTACGGCTAGTAAGACGAGTTGCGCACCTCGCCGCGACCAACATGTCCATCCCTGCCGCCAAGGCGCGCTATCATCCAGCCGTGAGCGATCGCGCCTTGTTCGTCGGCTTCGACCTCGGCACCACCAACTCTGCCGCCGCCGTGTTCGACGGTGAGCGCGCCGAGGCGGTGCGCAACGACCAAGGGAGCCCGTTGACACCGTCTGTGGTCCGCATCGACCCCAAGGGCAACGTCACCGTGGGGGAGCGGGCGCGGCGTCAACACATTCGCGTCCCGGGGCAAGTGCGCAGCGAGTTCAAGCGACTCATGGGTACAGCAGAGACGCTGCGTTTCAGCGCGGCGGAGCAAACCAAGTCCCCGGAGGAGTTGGCGGCGCTGGTGCTG
This sequence comes from Nannocystaceae bacterium, assembly GCA_016763875.1. Classification (GTDB taxonomy): domain Bacteria; phylum Myxococcota_A; class Polyangia; order Nannocystales; family Nannocystaceae; genus JAESSZ01. The sequence goes on along the minus strand of JAESSZ010001042.1, from coordinate 3,227 downwards.
CGTTCGTTGCGTCGCGACGTCGCCGACCAAACCGGAGTCGACCCGGTTTGCGCCGTCGTCTCGGTACCCGCGCTGTTTGAGCTCCCGCAGTCCGCGGCGACTTCGCGCGCCGCCGAGCTGGCCGGACTATCGCGCGTCGAACTGATAGCCGAGCCGATAGCGTCGGCCATCGCCTCGGGGTGGAATGCGGACGACCAAAACGGCGCGTGGCTCGTCTACGATCTGGGCGGCGGCACTTTCGACGTCTCGCTACTCGAAACCCGGGATGGTTTGTTGCGGGTGGTGGGCCACGACGGCGACAACTTTTTGGGTGGTCGCGACTTCGACTGGGCACTGGTGGATGTTGTGCTGGACCAGCTCCGGGACACCCACGGGGCCAAGGCACCCAGGCGCGGCGAGGCGCGCCACGAGACCGCGATAGCGCAACTCAAACAGGCCGTCGAAGATCTCAAGATCCAACTCTCGCGTCGAACCGAGGCACAGTTGGTGCTCGACGAGCCGTTGGTGGTGGACGGACACGAGCTCGAAGTCCAGATGCAGATCGACCGCGCCACGCTGGAGGCACACGCCACGCCGCTGGTGGAGCGCACGATCGAGGTCTGCCGCCGATTGCTCGCGGACCGGGGGGTGGTCGCGGGAGACCTCGCGCGCATCGTTTTTGTCGGGGGACCGACGCAAGCCAGCTACGTTCGCGACCGCGTGTTGGGTGCCTTGGGTGCCCCCGCGGCTGAAGGGCACGACCCCATGACTTTGGTGGCTCGGGGGGCGGCCATCTACGCCGCCAGCGCAGGGCTGGACGCCCGCGGTGCCCCGGGGCCCCTGGCACGTCGGGAGGGACGCAAGGTCTGGCTGCAGTTCCCTGCCCTGTCCTCGGACCTCACGCCCCACATCGTCGGACGGATCCTGGCTGAAGACGGCGCTGCCGCCGTGGCGACCGTGGCGGTCGAACGCACCGACGGTGGATGGCGCAGCCCCGACGCCAAACTGAGCGAGGACGGCGGTTTCATCCTGACCACCGAGCTGCTGCCGCGCCGCCGCAACGTGTTCACGCTGCATGCGGTAACCGTAGACGGTGCTCCCGTGCAGCTGGACCCCCCGGACCTCGCGATCATGCAGGGCCTGTCGCTGACGGACCCGCCGCTGTCGCGCAGCGTCGGCGTCGCTCTGGCAGACGACTCGGTGCATGTCTACTTCGAGCGCGGCGTTCCGTTACCCGCGCGGCGCACGTTCACCCACCGAACGGTTCAGAGCGTGGCGCGAGGCACTGAGGCATCGGTGCTCAAGATCCCCATCGTGCAAGGTGAGATGGAACTCGCGCATCTGTGTCGGCACGTCGGCACACTCGAGATTCCGGGCAACGCCGTGAAGGACTCGCTACCGGCCGGCGCCGCGGTCGAAGTCACTCTGCAGTTGGACCGCGGCGGACAGCTCTCGGCCCAGGCGCTGGTGCCCTCGCTGGACCAGTCGTTCGAAGGGGTCGCGCAACTGATGATCCCCAGCGCCGACCCCGATGCGCTGGCCGAAAGCCTTGTGGCGGTTCGTGAGCGCATCAAGGCGATCCGCAGCGCCGCGTTCCGCGACGGGTCGACCGTGGCCCTGCAGCGGTTCAGGGGCATCGATGCGCTCGTCTCTGAGATCGAACGTGACATCGCGGCGTGCCGCGGCGGCGACAACGACGCCGGTCAACGGGCCCGCCGCAACGTCTTGGAAGCGGAAGCTGCGATCCACGACGTCGAGTTGACCCGTTCGTGGCCAGAGCTGGACGACAGAGCCGCTCAGACCCTTGCCTCTGGGCACCAGTGGGTCACGCAGCACGGCACAGACATCGAGCAACGGCTGCTCCAGCAAGCCAGTACCGCGGCGGAGTCCGCCCGCGAGGCTCGTGACGCGCCTGAACTCCAACGCCATCTACGCGTAGTGCGACGGCTTCGTGACGCCGCGTACTTCCGCCATCCTGAGGCATGGTCGTGGCAGTTCGAGGCCGCCGCTTCCGAGGCGCACACCGCCAGCGATCTCACTCGCGCGTCCGCGTTGGTGGCGGACGGTCGTCGGGCGGTGGAACGCGGCGACAATGCGGTGGTCAAGAACGCAACAGAGGCACTGTGGCGCCTGCTTCCGCCCGACGCGAAGGCCAAGCGCAAGGGTTTCGACTCGGGGGTGCGATGAGCGCTGCGCCGCGCGACAACTCGGCCGGCAGCGCACGCATCGCGGACAATCCCTTCTACGTGCTTGAGTTGTCGCCAACATGCGCGGCGGTCGAGGTTGAGCGACAAGGCAACAAACTCATCGCGATGCTGGCGCTGGGACTGGTCGAAGCGGAGTCGTATGACACGCCGTTTGGCGTGCGCCCTCGCACCGAAGACGCCGTGCGCACCGCATTGGCAGGACTCCGCGATCCGGAACAACGCCTCGTGCACGAGATCTGGGCATCCCTCGATCCGACGGGTCCAATCGAGCATGTCGCCGAGGACCATGGGCCGACCGACGTCCCATCCTCCAGTGACGCAGCCGCACATCAGGGCTGGCCCGACGCGATGCGGCTGTTCGGGTGGGGCTTTGGGCGGGGCGCACGGTAGCGAGGATGCCCGTCGTGCTGCTGGTGGCGGTCCTGGCTCGCTTGGTACTCGGCGCGCTGTCGCGGGGTGCACAGGGCGACGGCGCACAGGCCCGCAAGAGCACCGTACCGACATCGGTGTCGTTCGCGGTCCTGGTGTGGGCCATCGTGCCGCTGAAATGCGTTTTTTGGGTGACCGCGATCCACGGCGGCGAGGTCGGCGCGCTGCCGTGGCTCATGGGCGGACTGCTCGTATTGTTTCCCTGGGCGCTTGCCCATCGCGTCCTCGTGCCGTTGGGACTGTGGCGCAGCGCGTACGTCGTCACGCACCTCTCGTGCTGGGTGTGGCGCGGCGACACGCGTGGCGGCGCTCTGCTGGCCGGCGTGTGGGCTCTGGCGCACGGACGCGGGCGAGTCAGTCCTAAAGCCACCGCGTGGTTGCTCGCCCGGCGTGAGGCCTGCAAACCGACGCGCGGCGGCAGTATTTTGGCCAGCGCGCTGCTGTCGGAGATCCGAGACGACCGCGACGGCATGCTCGCCTTGACGCGCAGCGTCTTGCTGCTGGCCGATGACCCTCGCCACCAAGCGGCCCGGGCCCTCGCGGCGCAGTGGCTCGCTGCCGAAGCGGTGGCGCGGGGCGACTGGAGCGAGGCAGCCTCCGTCACCGTGGGCG
>JAESSZ010001041.1 GCA_016763875.1 Nannocystaceae bacterium | reverse complement strand
GGTCCGCCCCGCCCCTTGAGCTTGGCGTCCACGATGATGGTGATCTCAGCCGCGGCGGGCCAGTGCGAAACCGGGCGGACCCGCACCGCGCGCGACGTTTTGTCGCCGTAGCCCTTGGGCAAGCGGCCGAGACGGACAGCAACATCCCGTGCTACGCCTCCCGCCAGCGGCCTGGCGGTCGCGCGGATTCGCCGCCGTAGTTCTGCGTGCGACACATCCTCGTCGCTGCGCACGATGACCGGCTGCTTCCAATGTGTCCCCGTGCTTGCCTCGGCGCCGGGGACTTCAATCTGGGCTGAGGGCCGGTCGGTCTCGAAGTCGAAGTCCAAGTTCACGTCGACGGCCTGGCCCGCCTCACCAGTGAACCGGTGCGCCAGCGTGACCCGCCAGCGCTGCGCGTCGGGCAGGGCATCGTCGGGCACGTACTCCAAGCGCGTGGGACTGGCCCAGACCAACTCGCCCGCGAGTGCGGGGGCAATCACCAGTCCGATGTCGTCCGGTTCCACCGCCTTCTTTGCGCCGAACGCCACCATGGGTTGGTCGAACGTAAGGTGGATCGATGGATAGGCGGAGGTCGGCCCGATCGGACCGTGGGCGATCAGGTTCGGTGCTTTCGTTGTTGCGACGGCAGGGATGTCCAGGGCGGGTTTGGGCGCTCCGGCCTTGCTCGGGGACGCCAACGCCACGGGGTCGAACTCGCCCAGCAGCACTGCGTCCGCCAGCGGGGGCGGTCGGGTCGCTCCGCCGGGCGCTCGCGTACTCACGGGCTCGCGGCAACTGAACAGGACCAGAGCGACTAGGCACAAGAGCAGCGCGGGGCGGCGACCCCCGTAGAGCGAAAAAGCGCGGCGCATTGTCGTCTCAGACAACCGATGTGCGTGCAGGTTCCCGGCGGGGCGGCGTTCGTGCATCAGTTGCCGGGCACCGGTTTCCCGTCGGAATGTGCACCCCTCGGGCGTCGACGCACCGCCGCACCGCGCACGGCCTCATCGCACTGCCTTCGTGGGGTGGCTCGGCGTTAGCCCGCCGGTTCTGGACGTGGTCGCCAGCTGCCATCGGGCTGCAGTACGAAGAACTCGTTCGCACTCATGTCGAACACCGCTTCGCCAGGCATTGGCGCAGGATTCGGGTGTGGCTGCTCCGCGGTTGTCGTGGGGGTCCAGCGACCATCCTGGCCCCAGACCCAGATGCTTCCATTGTCGCGCAGGACAGTGACTCCGGGTCGCGGGTGCGTGTATGGCTCCCAGCCCGCACCGCCGATGTTGATCCATGCCTGTCCGTCGGAGAACGCGTACTGCACCCCGCCCTGGGGCGTGGGCGGACTTCCGGTTGCCACCGCGTCCGCTGCCTCTTGAACGTGCTCCGCGACTTCTTGTGGATCCCAGCCCTGCGACCCCGCGTGCTGGTACCACTGCGTCGCCAGGTCGTAGCGCGCGAGGAAGAAGTGAGCCACGCCGACTTGCATCGCTGCCAGCGCTGCATTGTTCGCGTCGCTTCGAACGATCGCTTCAAAGGCAACGACCGCCTCTTGGAACCGTTGTTGCTCCAGCAGCGTGGCGGCAGCGGTCAACGCCGGGGTCATTGCGATGGAGGCCATAGCGGCACAGAGTACACGCACTCGTGGCTGGCGCAGGGCCTGGGCTTCGCTCTAGGTACCGACAATTTCTGAGATTTTCGTGATCACGGGCAGAGTTCGCCGGACTAGCGGCTCCGGCACTTCACGTGCCGTCTCTTGAGGAGCCCACCATGACCCAACTTCGTTTCGACCCTCCTTACTCACTCCCCTGCTTGCTTGCCGGGGCAGCCCTCCTGCCCGCGTGCATCGTCACCGACCCTAGCGATGCGGCTACCGATACTGAGGCCAGCGGCACTGAGACCGGGGACGTCGATGGCGGATCCGACACCGCTGACTCCACTGGCGGGACACCCGGGGACTGCACCCCGCTGACCCAAGCGGATGTTGAGACAGACGCAGCGCTGGACGCCGGGTGCTACACGGTTTCGCAGCTGCTCTCGGTGACCCATCGGCTCGATATTCAAGGCGGCGCCGAGATGTATTTCGATGCCGCGAGTGGTCTGTTTGTTGGCAACGGCGGCGTGCTGTCGGCCATCGGGACCGCCGAGGCGCCGGTGGTCATGACGGGGTCGACCGCCGAGGGATGGCAGGGGATTCAGTTTCTGGGTTCGGCAAGTTCGGACAATCGCCTCGAGTTCACGCAGATCGACGGGACCGGTGCCACGGCCGTCGAAGTGGGCGGGACCTCGCGCTTGACCGTGCAATCGTCGGAGGTCTCGGGCGCGCCCACCTACGGGATCTCGGCAGCTGCGGGCGCGGAACTCACGGTGGCGGGCAGCACGTTCAGCGGCAATGGGGTGCCGCTGGCAGTCGCCCTGGATGGGGTTACGCGGATTGGCGCGGACAACGTGTTCGATGGCAACGACGAGCAGGTCGTGGAGGTCGAAGGTGGGACCCTCGCGGAGCCAGCGCGGTGGGTATCGCCCGGTGTCCCCCTGAGGATGACGACGCATGTGCGCATTGAGGGCGCTCTAGTCCTAGACCCTGGTGTCGAGATCGAGATGCCGCAGGAGGGTCAGTTCACTGTCGAGACCTCTGGTTCGTTGTCGGTACAGGGCACCACCGAGGCACCGGTCACGTTTCGCGGCGTCCAGGACGAGCGTGGTTACTGGCGCGGGATCTCTGTGGAGTCGAAGGCCTCGGCCAACGTGATGACCGGGTGCGTCCTCGAAAACGGCGGGTCCGACGGCTGGAATGGCTCACCCTTCTCAACTGCGATGGTGTACCTGCCGGCCGAATCCAAGCTCGTGATGTCGGGGTGCACGCTTCGCGGCAGCGACGGTGCGGCGCTTGCTTCTTTTGGTGGCGCTGACATCAAGGGCTTCGAGAACAACACTCTCGAGGGCAACCGCAGCACCCTGCAGCTCGGGCCGGATATGGTCCATCACATCGGCGAGGGCAATACATTCACGGGCAACGACGAGGCGTACATCCGAGTGGGTCGCAGCACCGCCGGCGACCCCGCGATCGCGGAGCCGGCGACGTGGCGTACCATCGACGTTCCGTATCGAGTCATAGCGCGCTTCTTCGTCGAATCGGCGTGGACGATCGCTGCCGGCGCCACCGTCGAGGTCGTCCAGGACACAGCGATCTTCGTCGAGTCGTCAGGGAGTCTCAGTGCCATCGGCGCCCCTGACTCGCCAATCATCATCCGTGGCAGTGAGGCGCAGCCTGGCTACTGGAAGGGGATCGAGATCGAATCGGTGTCGGCGAACAACGTCATGCAATACGTCGAGCTGTCCAACGCCGGCTCCGAGGGGTTCAACGGCGCCGCTGACTCCGACGGCTCGGTGTACCTGGCGGGAGGTACGCTGGCCCTGTCGGACGCGACTGTCTCCGACTCGGGCGGCTACGGAATCGTCGTGGGGGGGGACGGCCAACTCCAGGGATGTGCGAATGTGACGTTCACCAACAACACGAAGGGTGAGGTGTACGTGTGGGACGAGAGCGCGAGCTCTGCCTGCCCCTGAGTCATGTTCGTTACCTGGTTCGTCAGCGAGCTTTGCGTTGAACCGAGACCATCCAACGTTCGAAGTCACCGAGCGTCGACTCGGCCAGAGCGGGGTTACCCGCCAGCCGTTCGACCTCAACTTTGAGCAGCTCGCGCGCGCGTCGCAAGCGGCTGCGAACCGTGCCATGCGGTATGTCGAGGACGACGGCAAGATCGGCCCCGGGCATGCTCTCCCAGTACGACAACTCGACTGCGATCTGCAGCTCAAGGGGGAGTCGTCGCAGCGCGCGCAGCAGCAAGGCCTGTTGTTCGTGCTCGACGACGAGCTGACTGGGAGTCGTGTCGAGTTCAGCGACGCGGCTCTCTTGGAACTCCGCCCCGCCCTTGCCCGAGAATCGACCTTCGCGATAGCGCAGGATCTGTTTGCGAGCCACCGCGAACAAGAAGGTGCGGGATGAGCCCGAACGCACGACCACGCTCGCGACCGAGGCGCTGGTGGTGTTCGAGGGCCTCTTGGGTGAGGACCATCCGCAGGTGGCGGCCACGCTGGCGCATCTTGCCGCGGCATCACTCCGCACGGGTCGCCCGCAGGACGCACGTTTGCAGTTCGAGCGAGCGGCGAAGATCCAGCGCGATGCCTACGG
>JAESSZ010001040.1 GCA_016763875.1 Nannocystaceae bacterium | reverse complement strand
TCGGGAGGACCCGGGCACCCGCACCCGCCGGTCGGTCAGCCGCCGGCTCCTGGTGCCTTTGCGAACTCGCCGCATCCCGGCACGGTTGGGCAGCAACATCCTGGCCACCCACCCCAACCGGACGGGTACGGGCCGCCCCATCCCGCGCCGTCCCATCCGGGCCAGCCTCCGTATGAAGGCGGATACTCGCAGCCCCATCCCGCGCCGTCCCATCCGGGCCAGCCTCCGCATCCAGGCGGATACGCGCAGCCCCATCCCGCGCCATCGCATCCGCCCCCGTACCCGGACGGATACGGGCAAGCACACCCAGCGGCCGGGCATCCCGCGGCGGGCCCGGGGTATGGGCAGCTGCCCCACGGCCAGGGTGGCTCACTCGTACGAGCGCAGTACGAGTTCAATGAGCGCGAAAACAAGATCATCGCTGACCTCGCGTTTTGGTCGGGTGGTCTCGGCATCGTGAAGCTGATCCACGGTGCCCTCTCGTTCGCGGTTGCGAACTTGTTCGGTGTCCTGCTGCACCTTGCCGTGGGGCTCCTGATGCTCAGCGCCAATCGGAGCCTCAGCAGAGTGGTCAAGACCGAGGGCAACGACATCGACCACTTCCTCAAGTCGGTGGACCACCTCGCCACGGTGTTTCAGATCCGGCTGATCCTGACCTTAGTGGTCACGATCGTCGGCGTGTTGGTCGTGGCGGCAGTTGGCGTGGCTCGCAGCAGCTAGAGCGCGTCGACGGTTGCCAGCGGAGCTCCGATCTCCGAGCAAACGTCTCGCACAGCCCTCCAGCCCGCGTCGTCGAGCACGGTCTCTCCCGCCTTGGCCATCTTCTTGAGGGCCTCGATACGCGCAGCGTCCGACGGGTGGGTCGACAGCAGCTCGAGGGGGGGTGTCGCTGCCTTTGTCCATGATGCGCTCAAAGAACCCGATGCTGCCGCGAGAATCGAAGCCTGCCGTGTTGAGGAGTTCGACCCCAACCCGGTCCGCATCGAGTTCGTCGTTGCGGCTGTTTTTCCGTTCGCGCAACGTCTCGGCGACCCCCGCCCCGAGGCGCTCTGCACCGGGATTGAGCAGCGAAAGAACGCCGAGGCCGAGTGACTTGACGATCCCAGTCGACGGATGTCGCTCGAGCACATGGGCCATCTCGTGCGCCAAAGTGCCGGCCATTTCCTCGGGATTGCGGGCCTGTTCGATAATGGGGCTGAGAATCACCAGGCGCCCGCCGGGAGCCGCGAATGCGTTGAGCTGCTTACTGTGCGCCACGTAGACCCGGAACTCCTGGTCGGATCCGGACGCTTCGCTAAGCTTCTGCACAACGCTATGGAGGGCGGCGAGCCCCGCTTTGCTACGGCAGAACTGATCCTGGGGCACCGACTCCACCAATGCATCGCCGATCTGCGCCCGGGTTGATTGGGGAAGCAAGAGCCCCCCGAGGCGCGACACGAACGGGAGCGACAGTCCCGCCACCAGGAATGCGAGGGCAAGCGCCGTACCGATTCGGGTGAGATCTTGCCCGCGCTTGCGCTCGCTCATCGATGCCAGCATAGACGCCATGTTGGGCGGGTTGGCCGCGCCGTCGGTTGTTGGCGCCACAGCACTGCAGGAGTAAGACACGACACACACACAGAGCACTGGTGACGGCACGGCAGGCCTCGCCCCATTGCAGGCGTCTGTAGCCCTCGAATGCGCTGCCCCTCGCGGACGAAGGGTGGGTGAGCCGTTCCAGCACGGCCCGGTCCGCCCCGTCGTCGAGCGCGTGGGTGATGAAGCTGGGAGCTCCTGTCGCCCGGGAGCCTGGACCCCACCCGCTACAACGAGTGGACGCTACCTCCTCTTCGGGCTCGAGGAAGCCGACGTCGTCGAACTCAACGAGCGGTACGTTGCCGACGAGCCACTCGAGGAGACGATGGCTCGACTCCAGGCTCCGTTCGACTGCTCGCTGTACGACGATCTGTGCAAACAGGTCGGACGTGACCGGGCCATCGAGTTGACCGCCGAACTCGTCGACATGGGTCTGGACGAAGCGACGCTCTCGGCGAAAGCGAGTGTGCGACTCGACGCACGCCAGGAAGGTCTGCTGGACCAGGGCTTCAGATCCAACGCTCAGCTTGTTGCAGAAGAACCGGAACACGGACCTGAAATGCCGACGAAACAACACGCCACCTGCGTCACGACTGCCCGCCGCCCATGCGTCGAGCAAGTCCGCATCGCTGTCGCCATCGCCGTGCACGACCATCGAGCACCATCGTAGTGAAACGCGTGGCGTTGCGCGAGATGGTGACCAGCCTCGCTACCGAATCTCGACAACCCGGTAGCTGTGCAGGCCCGACCGCGTGCGCAACTCGAAGTCGTCCTCGGCACGCTTCCCGATCAGAGCGTCGCCGATGGGTGACCCGGGCGTCACAATCGCCACATCCACGCCGTCGACATCCAAACGCAGGCCGCCACCGGCTGGCGCCAATAGGTACCAACGCGCCTCCTCGGTGTCCTCGTTCTCAACCTTGACCAGCGCACCGAGGGCAGCCGCGGCGTCTGCCGCGAAGCGACGCGGGCTGAACACCGCCAACTTCGCCCGAGCCTCCGACAGCTCCGAGGCACGCTGCGCCAGACCACGGGCCAAGTAAGTCGACTCCAGCGCCCGGGTGTCCTTGTCGTTCTCCGCCCGCGACTCGGCGTGGACAGCGCCCGCGGTCGTGGTCTTGTGCGTGCTGACAATCAAGGACAGGTCCGCCTCGATGCTCGCGCGCAACAATCGGAACGCTTCGGCCTTGTCGGGGCGTCCGGGCGCAGTTGCCGTGGGGTCCACGATCAGGAGTATCCCATGGCTCGCGCGATCCCGCCCGGACGGGGATGCAACCGGGGGAATCGGTGCACGTCAGTCATCGATATGAACCTGCGCGCCGCCCTCGTGGTCGTCTCCATCGCGATCCCGCTCGGCTGCAGCGACGACGCAGACGCAAATACGGTGGCCAGCGGGTCAACGAGCGCTGCCGCGGGCGCCACGACTGACGGAGGCGTCAGCGGGGATGGCAGCGAAGCCACGGGCGCGCGCACACCAGCGCCCCTGACCGGCAGCGACTCGGACTTCACAACGTCGGACTCCGAGACCTCTGCCGCCGACAGCACGGGCGAGGTGGAAACCGGCGCCGACAGTGGCGAGGCGGGTGAGAGTGCCTCGAGCACAGGCTCGCTCCCCGAGGGCCAGTGGTCGGTGACCGAGCTGACGTACACCGACCCGTCCTCGACGATCTCGGTCACGCTTGAGGACTGTACCTTTTGTGACGCGACGCTCAACGGCACCACTTTGCTCGTCCGCTACCAGCAAGCGGAGGGGTGGACGGTCTGGTCGCTGGACATTCCGGTCGCGTCGCAGCTCGGCGAGCAGCCGATTACCGACGACTACAGCGGCGCCTACGTTGTGATCAACGAGCAGAGCCCCGAGCTGCCCGACGACTTCACCGGGTTCTACCCGGCGACCAGTGGCTCCGGCACATTGACGCTCACGCAGGCCGATATCGAGCCGGGCGGCGTCGTGGCCGGCACGCTTGTCGCGAACCTTGAACTGGGCAACGTCAGCGCAGAGTTGCACGCCGAGTTCTACGCCGAGATCCCGAATCTTTGATCCGCGAGTGAGGCGCGTTTATCGGTCCATTACTCGCTCGGCCGATACTTTATTTGCAGGCCCTTGAGGAAGTTGCGCAGGACCTGGTCCATGCACGCGCGATGGTGTTTGTGGCCCGGTTTGCGAAACAGGGCGCTCATCTCGTGCTTGCTCATCTGGTAGCCGGTCAAGCCCAGCACCGCCAACATGTCGTCGCCGGAATAGGCCAGCGCGATCTTCAGCTTCACCATCACGAGGTTGTTGTTGATCCGGGATTCCGCCACGGGCTGTGGCCCATCCCGCTTCCCACGCTTGTCGATGATGAGTCCGTTGAGGAACGACGCCAGCATCTTGTCGCTGCAATTGACGTGGGCGTCGTCCTCCTCCTTCTTGAGCCAGTCGCTGACCTCGGCGCGGGTGACAACGGTATCGGCGAGAGCGAACACCGAGATCATCTTGTCGTCGCCAAAATCGAACACGTAGCGAATGCGGCGCAGAATATCGTTGTTTGTCATTTCAGCCCGTCTCCGAGATTCGAACCTGTAACCGGGCCAAAGCCTCGGCGGGTGCGCGCACCTCGAGGTGGGTCCCAAGTTCATCGTGGCGTTCGCTCAGCACGGTCGCCAACGCGTAGACGCGAGACACCACCCCTTGCGCGGGCCAGGGCACAAACAGCTCGGTCTCCTCCATCGCGCCGTCAAAGGACGCGACGATAAGATCGCGGACTTCGGCAACGCTGGCGGGGTCGTGCGCCGATACGAGCATCGCGTCGGGGAACTCCTCAGCCAGAGCTTCGCGTGCAGCCGCGTCCAGCCGGTCGCACTTATTGAGCAGGAGGCGCGAGTTCACATCGCTGGCGCCAATGTCACCCAGGACCTCGTGGGTGACCGCCAACTGCTCGCGAAACGAAGGATCGGCTGCGTCCACGACGAACAGGAGCAACGAGGCGTCGAGCGCTTCGTCGAGTGTCGAGCGAAATGAAGCGACCAACTCGTGCGGTAGGTTCTTGATGAACCCGACCGTGTCGCTCACCAAGATGCGCGGATCGACCTCGGGCTTGAGCGCGCGAACGGTCGTATCGAGGGTGGCGAACAGCTTGTCGGCCACCAGGACCCCGCTGGAGGTCAGCGCACGCATCATCGAACTCTTGCCCGCG
>JAESSZ010001039.1 GCA_016763875.1 Nannocystaceae bacterium | reverse complement strand
GGTGGGGGGGTCGTCTGCCTCGGGGTCGGTACGCTCGATCTTGTGAACTCGACGATCTCCGGCAACTCGGGAGGGCAGAACGGCGGCGGCTTGCTGGCGCAGTCTGCCCCTGGCAGCGCGTTCAACATCCAGTTCTCGAACGTCACGCTCGCGAGCAACGATGCACAGGCTACCGGTGGGATTGCATTGGTGGGCAACGCAGTGACGGCAACGCTTCGCAACTCGATCTTTCACGGAAACACATCGATGAGCGGCGCGGGAGACTGCGGCACGAGCAACGGGGCAAGTGTCAGCTCGGGCGGGTACAATGTGATCGGTGCCACCAACGGGTGCACGCTCAGTCAGCAGGTCAGCGACAACATTGGCGGTGATCCGCTGCTCGAAGCGCTCGCCGACAACGGTGGTCCGACGCTGACCCATGCGCTGCCCCCCGAGTCGCCGGCCGTCGACATGGGAAATCCCGCGAACTGTCTCGATGCCCAGGGCGTACTCGTGGCGCTCGACCAGCGCAGCGAGGACCGCTACGGCGCCGCCGGGACTTGCGACGTTGGTGCGTTTGAACGCCTGCCGTAGTAGCGCGCTCGCTCAGCCGTGACGCGGCAATGCGAGCCGGAATCGGGCACCCGGGCGGGCAGGGCGGTCGGCGCCTCCCTCCGCCGCCCCCATGAACCTCAGTGTTCCGTCCATACTCTCCACGAGTCCCAAGCTGATAGCCAAGCCAAGACCGGTGCCTTGTCCGGCGGGGGCCGTCGAGAAGAACGGCTCAAAGAGTCGATCACGGTGCTCTGGAGCAACGCCCGCCCCGTTGTCGCTGATATCGACAATCACGTTTTCCGGGTCGTCGTCGTCGACCCGAACGACGAGTTCAACCTTCGCCGTGACCTCGTCGTCGGGTGTCTTGGCGGCGCGTGCCGCATTGACCACGAGATTCTGCACGACCTGATCCACCAGCGCGGCGTCGGCCGTCACGGTGAGTTCGCTGTCCCCCTCGACAGAGATCTCCACGTCCCGGCAGCGCGCGTCGTGGCGCGTCATGGCGAGCAGCCGTTGCAGCGAGGCGAGGAGCGGGAGTTCGGTCGGCGCGTGGTTGGCTGGGCGGCTGTACTCAAGCAACTGCCCGAGCGTGCCCTGAATGCGCTCAAGTTGGACGCGCGTGCGCTCGAGCAACGAGGACTGATCCTCGGACATGCGTGGCTCGCTGCGCGGATCCAGCAGAAGCTCGACGTATCCGAGGATCGCCGCGAGCGGGTTGCCTATTTCGTGCGCCATCCCGGCGGCGACACGGCCCACGGTGGCCAGCTGCTCCGACCGCACCAGTCGCTGCCGCTGCGCTGCGTTCTCCTCGAGTTGGCGGCGGAGCGAGGCGGTCATTGTGTTGAACGCTTCGGCGAGCTGTCGCACCTCGGTCGGGCCTTCTTCCGGGACCGCGGCACCGAGGTTTCCCTGCTCGACTTGCAACGAGGCATTGCGAACCTCGCGCATGGGCCGGAGCACCTGGGCCTCGACCAGTAGCCCGCCCAGGACAAGCAGGATGAGCCCGGTTCCGCCAGCGATGACGGCGATCTGTGTCCAGTCTCCGACGCGAGTCCAGGGGGTCGGCTGCGCGCTGACCCTGAGCACCAGGCCCGAACGCTTTGTCGCCGGGCCGAAAGTTCGGATCGCCTGGTCGACGACGAAAAATCCGTCGTCGGTTTGAAAACTCTGACTTCCTTGCCCGGCGAGCGGGGCCGCGACGGCGGGGGGAAGACCGAGGCTGACCAGCGCGCCGCTTGGCGACGGTGACGCGGTCTTGTGTGCGCGATGGACCTCGATCCCAATGATGCCGAGGGTACCGATGCTGGCGCGAAGCACCTGCTCGACCGAGGCCCCGTCGCGGGGGCGTGCGCTGTTCCCCACAAGCGGCCCCACGACCACCGAAAGTCCTCGCGCGTGTTCGATGAGCCGCGCTTGTTCCTGCTCGATGTGGCGCTGCCGCCCCAGCAACTCGGTCGCGAGCGACAGCGACACGGCCGCCATCATGAGAAGGATCGCCAGAGAGACGATGAGCTCGACGCGTAGCGAGCGTCGCCGGGCGGCCATCGCGTGCCTACCAGGGCCTCGGGCGAGGTGCGGCGATGACCGGTGCGGCGATGACCTTGAGCGCCGCGCGACGGATCCCGACGCGAGCGGGCGTGGGAACGGTGGCGCCACATCCGTCGCATCCGACGGGGCGTGAAAGAAAATGTCGCAGCAGCCACGCGACGGTGAGCGCCAATGTGGCGAACGTCAGAAACTCATGCACGGACGCGGTCATGATCGTGATCACGATCGTTTCGCGGCGGCGGCTCGGGCGTCATCACCCGGACACGAGCCGCCTTTGATCCCGCGGGCTCGCGGACAAAGCCCGTACAGCTCGTGGCGGTGGCGGATCACGTTGAAGCCGAAGCTCCGCGCGACTCGCTCTTGCTCACGCTCGATCGCCTCGTTGTGAAACTCGAGTACATGGCCGCAGTCGACGCAGATCAGATGGTCGTGGTGTTCGAGATCGCCCGCGGCCTCGTACATGGTCTGGCCCTCGCCAAATCGGCGCTCGGCCGCCAGGCCACACTCGGTGAGCAACTTGAGCGTGCGGTAGACCGTGGCGTAGCCGACCTTCGGATACTCTTCACGCGCCAACGCCAACAGTGCCTCGATGCTCAGGTGCCCCGTACTGGCGAAGAAGCGCGTCGCGATGATGTCTCGCTGACGCGTGGACTTGAGTCCCTTCTTGGTCAGATAGGCACGAAACTGCCCCATCAGGCCTTCGACGTCATCACCGTCGCGTTCCGCCGCTGCCGTCATACTCGCCACGCACGCTACCGTGCGCCGCTCACGCTCGCAAGCGCTACGACACCGCCCCTCTCTACCGGCCGCTGCTATAGTCCGCGGCCGCGTGGGCACAAGCAGTACCAAGCAGTCGAGCGCTGACGACGGGGCGCACGCCGTTCCTGAGACGTCCAGCGATACAAGCAACGCGGATGGCGCAACCATTGACACGGTGCTGGCGGATCTCGAACGGGTCGTGACGCAACTTGAGGGGGGTGATCTCCCGCTCGAAGAGGCGCTCTCGCGGTTCGAGCGCGGGGTCGCCCTCGCGCAACGTGGCGGCGCCATGCTCGACCGTGTCGAGGAGCGGGTGGAGGTCTTACTCGCAGATCGCGACGAGACCGTCCCCCTGTCGCCCAAAGACGAGTGACCCCAGGAGAACGAGGCATGACCGATTTCGATGTCACCGAGTATTTTGAGCACCGACGTGTGCAGGTTAACGCGGCGCTTGATGCCGCACTTGCCCAGTCCGAAGACGATCCCGGACGGCTGCGGGAAGCAATGCGCTACGCGGTCCTGGACGGCGGCAAACGCATGCGACCGTTGCTTGTGGTGGCGGCGTGCGAGGCCGTGGGGGGTTCGGTCGAGGCTGCGTTGCCCGCGGCGTGCGCGATTGAGATGGTGCACGCGTACTCGTTGGTCCACGACGATCTCCCGGCGATGGACGATGACGTGGAGCGTCGCGGCAAGCCCACCGTGCACGTGGCCTTTGGAGACGCCAACGCGATTCTTGTTGGGGACGCGCTACTAACCCACGCATTCACGACGCTGGCTTCGGGGGCGACCGCGGCCCCCGACGGGCGACTGCTTCAGGCGGTCGTGAGTCTGGCGCACCACTCCGGCATTGACGGCATGGTTGGCGGGCAGGCGCTCGACCTGCAGGTCGGGCAGGACGTCGACGATCTCGCGATGCTCGAGCGTGTGCACGCGCTGAAGACCGGGGGTCTGTACGCTGCGAGCGGGGCGATGGGGGCACTGTCGGGCGGCGCGCAGGACGAGGTCGCCGCGCGGCTGGAGGCGTTTGGGCTGGCGTTTGGGATCGCGTTTCAACACGCGGACGACGTCCTGGATGATGACCAGCCCGCGTTACGCGAAAAAGCACTCGGCCGCGTCGACGAGTTGACCGCCAACTGCCTCGATCAGGTGGCGAGTCTTGGTGAGGCCGCGGAGCCCCTGCGGGGGATCGCGCGTTGGGTCGCCCACCGGGCGCACGCGGCCCATCGCGGCGAGATCAAAGACTGAATCGCGCCGCTACTGGCGCGAGATCGTGATCGTGTCGAACACGACCGCGCCCTGCATCGGCGGGAACGAGAAATCGGCGTCACCCTCGTCCGGAAGGCGGTACGGCGGATGGTCGACGTGTCGCAGGACCGCGGTGACCTCGGCATCGCCGAGCATCGTGTCCTCGGGCAACTTGGCCGTAATACCCTCGTTGGGGCGGCCGAAGCGGCCACTGGGGCTAGGTGCGTCGATGACAACGAAGTAACCGCCGTCGCACCCGTCCTCGCGTTCCGGACACTCGGGGAACGGTGCGTTGTAGTGGAGGTGCACGTGTCCCTCTCGAAACGCGGGGCTCGCACCGGAGTTGACGATCTCGAAGTCGATGACGCCCACCTCGGCCTCGATGATCTCCTCGCCCGGGCCAAACTGCTCTCCGGGCCACGGCCGCGTCAGGGCAACGCGCGGGGTGCCATCTGAGAGCCAGAAGATGTTGCGGACCACGGCCTCGCTGTGGTCGTAGCGCTCGCCGTCGTTGCGGCGTAGCTCGACGCTGATGCGATGCACCCCGACGATGTTGGGAATATTGATCCCGATCTCGCGGCCACCGGCGACGGTGCCCATCGTGATCGGTGCCAAATCGGTGCCATCCACCGATACGACGACATGCCCTTCGCCAAAAACGTGCTCTGCGTTTGCGTCGGGATCGACCAAGTCGAACGCGCCCGCGACCGAAAACTGCAGGATTGTGTCGAACGTGTCACCGGTCTGGGCCGAGAACGCCACGAAGTCTCCGTTCGCGGGGCCGTCGATCGTGAGTCTTGGCAGCGTGTCGGTGTCACGGCAGCGGCCAACCGAGCAGGTCTGCTCGTCGGGGCATGGCGCATTGCCTGCGTCCGGACCACACGCAAACGCGTCCACCACGTCCGGATCGAGATCGGTAGAGAAACACGCGCCGCTTAGGGCGGCGAGCACACACAGTGAGGCGAAGCGCAGCATTTAGAACCGTCCGGAGAAGCTCAGGCCCGCGTGGCCGGGACCCAAGCGTGGCACGACCGCCGTGTTCTTGGGCCCCTTGTTGAACGACAAACCGATACCAAGCAGCACGGCGCCAATGACGGCGAGCCCGCCGCCTGCCGCGGCGGTGATGATCTGGAGTTGTTCGAAGCGCTGCCCGTCGTCTGCAAGGGTCTGGGCGTCCGCGAAGGTCGCGTTGTCGGGATTGCCGCCGGTTTGGATCGCATCGAGATCATCGCTGCGCGACTTGGCGAGTAGACCGAATCCGAGGCCTCCGCCGATGGCGACGGCGGCGCCAAGTCCGGTAACGACGGCCCCAGAGATGATCAGCGGGCGCGCTGCTTTCTTGCGCCGCTCGGCTTTGTTGCCCTTGACCTCGCGCACGATGACCGTGGGTCCCTGGTTGGCTTCCCGTTCCTCGCGCTTGCGCTCTTCTTCGATGAGTTTGTTGAGCAGCTTGATCCGGTTTTCTACCGAAGCGCGGTCGCTCGCGAATGGCTTGGCCTTGAGGTAGGTCTCGAACGCCCGCACCGCCTCATCGTGTTTGCCCAGCTCTTCGTAGCAACGCGCGATGTTGTATTGAAAGTCAGCCGAGGCGTACAACGACGCCGCCTCTTTGAAGTCCGACAACGCGGCTTCGAAGTCGCCGTTGTTGAAGCTTTCGGTCCCGCGTTTGTACGCGTCCATCGCTTGCGTGAGCATCGGGTCGTCATCGGCCGCGTCGGGGACCTCTGTGACGTCGGGTAGGGCGGTATCAGGAGCTCCCTGGGCGCGGTCGGCCGCGTCAGCTCGTGCGACGCACGGACCGGCACCAACACTCAGGGCACCTATCAAGGCCGCAGTGAGTGGGGCGTGATGCCCTCGCAGGGGGAACGAGGCGGTTTTAGGGGGCCTGTAGACCACGGGAATCGGCCACGGACTATAACGCTCCCAGCCGGCCAGTTGCCAGCTTCGTGCAGGCGACCCTACGATAGCCGGGCGAACCCATGGCTAAACCCACCATTCGTCTCGAACCTCACCAGGTTCCCCAGCGGATCCAAGGCAAGAAACGCGCGTTTGTCGTGGTGCTGTCCGGCGACCGGATGGGCGAGATGTTCCCCCTGGGTGACAAACGCACCACGATCGGCCGTGGTTTGCAGACCGACGTTCGAATCAACGACGAGGGAATATCGCGCACCCACGCGCTCGTAGAGGCCGATAGTGGCGACTACTACTTGTCTGATGCGGGGTCGACCAACGGGACCTTCGCCAATGGGTCCAAGGTCAAACGCCACACCCTGGTGGAGGGCGATAAGATTCAGATCGGCGCGAGCAGCGTCCTCAAGTTCACCTACCACGACGACCTCGACGAGGATTTTCAGCGCAATCTCTACGAGTCCGCGTTGCGCGACCGGCTTACGGGGATCTTCAACCGGGGTTATTTCAACAACCGTCTCGAGAGTGATGTCGCGTTCGCTCTGCGCCATGGCAAGCCGCTGTCGCTTGTGTTGTTCGACATCGACGACTTCAAACGGGTCAACGACACCCATGGGCACCCCGCAGGTGACGCGTTGCTCACCGCGATGGCTGACCGTGTCGCGGGCACCACACGTAGCGAGGACATCTTTGCCCGCTACGGCGGTGAGGAGTTCGTCCTGATATGTCGGGATGTGGATGCCCTGAGGGCGGCGCGGGCCGCGTACCGCATCGCGGACATCGTGGCGGCGGAGAACTTCGACGTGAACGGCAAGGCGCTGGAGATCAGCGTCTCGGTGGGCGTGGCGGACCTGGGCATGTTGGTGGAACCAAAAGCCGACGCGCTGATCGAGGCCGCCGATGCCGCGCTGTACGTGGCGAAGCGCAACGGCAAGAACCGGGTCGAGATCTACGATCCCGAGAGCGAACCCACCCGCCTCGTGTAGGACTCAGGATGACGAAGCTCCCCCGCCGGTGGACCATCGGTCTGTGTCTCGTTGCCGGGCTACTCGCGTGCACCGGTGACCTTCCTGCGGCGGTGACCGAGCCCGGGGAAGCCGTCGCGGTACGCACGGACCCGGGCCCCGTCCCGACGCCGACGGACGCAACGACCGCCGATGATCGTGCGCTTTGGTTTTCGAGCGGCCCGGGGCGGGATGCGATCGTGGCCCGCCAGCGTCGTGATCACGACACCGCGGTCGCGCGCCTTGACGCGTTGCTCGCCGACCCTTCGTTGTCGGCAGACGACCGTGGCGCGGCACAGTGGTTGCGCGGCCTCGAGGACCTGCGAATGGCCCGATACCGCTCAGCTGCGGTGCGTTTCGCCGAGGCACGTGGCGCACCGGGCTTGGCGCTCGTCGATGTTCGTCTCCGCATGCGAGAGGCTCGGGCGCGGCTCAGCGCGAGCCAGCCGGAGTTGGCGCTCGCCCTAGCCAACGAGATCGATGCCACGGGCACGCCGCACGAAGCCGACCTTCTGATCGTACGGGGAGATGCGCTGCTGCGTACCGACGAGTTTGCGGGGGCTAAGACCGCATACGAGGGTTACCTGGCGCTGTCCGGCGGCAAGCGTCGCGCGGAGGTTCGGGCCAAGTTGGCCCGCACGCTGGTGTCGATGGGGGGCAAGGCGGAGTTGAAGGCCGCCGTCACTCACTACGAGAAAATTCTGGTCGACGTACCGCTGTCGGACTACGGCGTCAAAGCGGCGCGCCTGCTCCCGGCTCTGCGGAAAAAAGCCGGGGTGAGTAAGGCGTCCGGCGGATTTTCGCGCCGCGTGGCGCTGTCACGGACCCAGGCCATGGTCGACCGCCGTCGTTACCGCGACGCTATCCACGCGGCGGACGCTATCCTGGCCAAGGTTGGTCCGGGCGCCGAGCAATGCCGCGCGTTGTTCCTCAAGGGCACCGCGACGTTCAAACAACGTCAACGGGCCAAGGCGCGCCCTGTGTTCGACAAGGCTGACAAGGCTTGCGCCAAGGCCGGCAAGGCGCACGAGACCACGCGGGTCAAGTCGCGCTACCAAGGTGCACGGGGACTGTACGCGGAAGGTAAGTACACGCGTGCAGCGGCGGCGTTCGAATCGTTGGCGACCGATCACGCCAAACACTCCTACGCCGACGACGCATGGATCTTGGCGGGCGAGTCATGGGAGGAAGCCAACAAGCCCAAGGATGCGCGTCGTGTGTATCGCTTGGGTCTTGCGGTCGGGGGCGACATGCAGGCCGAGCCGCGGCGTCGACTCCTGGTCATGGCGTTTGCCGTTGGCGACCACGACGATGCGCTCAAACTCACCGAGAGCGGACTTTCGAGCAGGCCCGGCTCGCCCAAGGAGCACGCAAAGCTGCAGTATTTTCGCGGTCGGGCGTTGGCAGAGCTTGGTCGCACGCGCGAGGCGAGCGAGGCGTGGGTCGAAGCGGTGCGTGCGCTGCCTTTGGGTTACGCCTCCCTGCAGGCGTTGTCGCGGTTG
>JAESSZ010000103.1 GCA_016763875.1 Nannocystaceae bacterium | reverse complement strand
GGCCTTCGATGCCGAAACGGCAGGCCCGTTGACGGGGCATCCGGCGATCGTCCAGTCGTCCGCAGCCACGCGGCGGCGCTGATCAACCTCGGGCCCAGCGATGGAGATATCGCGCACCTCTTGCGCCGAGCGGTCGCGGTACACGACCACCGGGCCCGCAGCTGTCGAGGCGGCCGAGGTTTGGCAGCAGTCGCACACGCGGTCATCGATCAACCGTCGCGCAGAGACCGTACCGTCGGCGCCGATCTCCGCGCCCCGCAACTGCATGGCCCCGCCGTGGTCTCCGACCGACTCGCGTCCGTCCAGCCAGAAGGCGGCAAGCCCTCCTGTTTGCGTTGGCGTCACCGAGACGAACCCGTACTCAGGCCCGCCCTGATGCAGATGCAGCCACTGAGTCGGCGCCCACGTCGTGCCGTCGTCCTCGCTGTGGCTCCACTGCACACCGTAGCCGCGGCCATCCCTCTGCAGCCAGCTCGCGACACGGTGGCCCCCTCCGTTGGCGAGCAAGACCGGAAAGTCGGCCCAATTGACGAGCAACGTGTCGGACTCAGCGACCGTCACCGTTGCGCCCCACCGACCCGCCGCATCGCGCAGACGCGAACGCACGCTGTGGGACTCGCCCGCGGTCTGTTGCCACGTGAGGGCAACGATGCCCGTGCTCCCAACGGTCAGGTTGGGGGTGGCAGCCGTGGGACCGCCCTCAAGTGGCACCAGCGTCAGCCCTGGTACCGGCTGGCTTGGCGCGGCCGCTGATGCCGCCGGTTGCTTGCGGCACCCCACGGCAGACAGAAGCGCCACGAGGGCAAGGGTCATGGGCGGAGGACATCGTGACATGGCCAGGCTCTCAATCGCGGTCGACGGCGGTCGGTTTGGCCAGTGCACGCGCGCGCTTGACTGCGTCGTAGTACGGCGCGTGGCACGGTCGGTCGATGTAGCGGCCCGCGCCGCGTTCAACATCGAGCTTGCCGTCCGCCCATACCACCTTGCCGCGGGACAGCGTGTAGGCCGGGATGCCCACGACCTCCATGCCCTCGTAGATGTTGAAGTCGATCTTCTGGTTGTGTGTCTTGGCCGAGATCGTGCGGGTTCCCTCGGGATCCCAAACCACAAGATCGGCATCCGCACCGACCGTGACCGAGCCCTTGCGCGGATACACGTTGAAGATCTGTGCGGCTGCCGTCGAGGTCACCCGTACGAACTCGCTCGGCGTGAGCTTGCCGGTGCGAACCCCGTGGTGCCACAGCACGCTCATACGGTCTTCGACCCCGCCAGTGCCGTTGGGGATCAAGCGGAAGTCGTCCTTGCCCGCCGCTTTCTGCGGGGTACAAAAGCAACAATGGTCGGACGCGGTCGTATGCAGCATGCCGCCCTGCAACCCACGCCATAGCGCGGCCTGGTGCTCACGGGCTCGAAACGGCGGACTCATCACATGGTGCGCGGCCGTGCGCCAGTCCTTGCTGCGATACACCGAATCGTCGATGACGAGATGCTGCGCCAGCACCTCGGCGTAGACCCGTTGGCCCTCCAGTTGTGCCCGCGTCACCGCCTCGAGCGCATCGATGCAGGAGGTGTGCACAAGATACAGAGGCACACCGAGCACCTCGGCGATACGAAGCGCACGGTTGGCCGCCTCGCCTTCGACCTCGGGCGGACGCGATAGCGGGTGTCCTTCGGGCCCAGTGAAGCCTTGATTGAAGATGTCTTGTTGGAGGCGCCAGACCAACTCACCGTTCTCGGCGTGCACTGTGCACAACGCACCGAGTTCACGCGCGCGCGTGAAGCTGTTCACGAGCACCTCGTCGTCGCACATGATGGCGCCCTTGTAGGCCATGAAGTGCTTGAAGCTGTTGACCCCGTGCTCGCGGGTCAACGTCTCCATGTCGGCGTGCACGGAGTCATCCCACCACGTCACCGCCACGTGAAACGAGTAGTCGGCCACGGACTTGGTCGCCCATTCGCGCCACTGCTGGTAGGCCTCAAGCAAACGTTGCTGCGGACTGGGGATCACAAAGTCGATGATCATCGTGGTGCCGCCCGCCGCCGCCGCCGCCGTGCCGCTCTCGAAGTCTTCCGAGGCGACCGTCCCCATGAAGGGGAGCTGCATGTGCGTGTGCGGGTCGATGCCACCTGGCATCACATAACAACCGTCGGCATCGATCACCCTCGCTCCCGCAGGTGCCTCGAGGCCAGGTCCAACCGCGACGATGGTGTCATCGCGAACAAGCACATCCCCGCGCACAGCGTGCTCGGCGGTAACGACGGTCCCTCCTTGAATCAAGATCGACATGGCAATCACCGAGGATAGCGGAGCGGCAAGCCCGCGTCGATTTGCAGTTGGCGGTGGGTACCCAAACGCGCCCCTTAGGTTGCATCGCCCGGCAGTGATGACACACATCTGCACAGATGCCCGCGAAGCGGGCTAACACTGAAGTCCGCGGGAATGCGGCCACGTGGATCCTGGTAGGGTCCGCCATGGCCAATCGACGTTCGAAATTCCTGGTGCTTGGGCTTGCTGCCGCAACCGCGTACGGCGCCTGGACGGTGGGCAGCAGCCTGCTCGGCGACGATGACACGGAGACGGAAGCCACCAAGCACGTCGTCAATCAAGTCTGGCTGGAGCGCCTGCCCGCCAACCATCGCGACATGGTGGGGCACCTCGCGATCGTCAAACACCCCCAGGGGCAGGTCGGTATCGCTGGGCGCTCGTCACAGTGGCGGCACTCGATCGACGTGTTCATGTGGAAGCTCGAAGGACATCGTCTTGAGGTGTACTTCCCGCAGGACGAAATGCGCTCGAAGGTTCGCGTGAGCACCTACGAATGCGAAGGCGAGGCGCCGCACCCATTCGAGCTGTGCATGGACGTCGAGGCCGGCGACCGCAAAGCAACGTACTACAGCCGCCGCGACTGGAAGATCGAACCGAACAACGTCGAGGAGTCCTTGGAGACCTTCGCCGAAACGTATCCGACCGTGGCGCAGAGCATCGTGGCCGAGTTCGACGGCGAGGTCGACGGCGAGGTCTCCGCCCGCGTGCTTGATAGCGACGCGTCCGAGTGGCGCGAGTCAGACGCTCTTCCCTGGTAGGTTGACTAGCCCGTCCGCCGATTCGCGATTCGCAGTCTGCGGCCACTGTGCGGCCATGTACGCACCAACGGCTGACAACTCAAACGACGCCCCGCCGGAAAAACGAAGCCTGCGGGGTGTCTGTGTTTGTGGTGAGGCGAAAGTTAGCGGTTACTGGCGTTGGGCCCCTGCGTCGCGGTCGAGACATCGTGTTGGCAGCGGGTGTACAGGTGTTCGCCACCGTCGGCCTGCTCGGTTGCGTCTTCGGCGGCAGCTCCCAAACCGATCCAAGCGACGACATGACGGCCACGGACGGCCCGACGGCGGATTCGACCGGCGGCACGGCAGCCTCGCACGAGGACTCCGGCACCCCGCAACCCGACCACACGACTGGCGCCTCGACGACCACAACCGGAGCAACCGAATCACACGCCAGCGAATCATCTGGCTCGAGCGGCAGCACCGGTATGGTCGGCGACGACACGGAGGGCGACGGGTGCTTCGACGACGCCCAATGCCCCGAAGCGTTCGTGTGCAGCGACGGCGAGTGTGTCAATCCAGCCGAAGGTGCGCCCTGCGGCTCGTTCACCGACTGCGAGTCGGCGGCACCGATCTGCGAGATCGGCGACTGCTGGGACGGAAGTCCGGGCGACCCCTGCGGAGGCACGGGGTTGTGTGCCGTGGGGATTTTCTGCGGTCCTACGGGTAGCTGCCAGGCCGGCATCGAAGACGACCCTTGTGGCTCTGCGGCGCACTGCGGGGCACAAGCGCCATTCTGTGGTCCCGACGCGCTGTGCCACGACGGGGACGACAACGACAGTTGCAGCTTCGACTCAGATTGCAAACTGGGCTTGTTGTGTGGCCCCGAGGACACATGCCAACAAGGCGCGGAAGGTGACCCGTGTCTGCAAGGCCAGGGGCACTGCAGCATCGCTGCTCCCTTCTGCCCTCAGTCCGACGATCTGTGCCACGACGGCAGCGTTGGTGATCCCTGCTCCTCGCCCGCGCAGTGCGTGCCAGGGGTGTACTGCAACCCCGACAGCGTCTGCCAGGCCGGCGACGAAGGCGATCCGTGCGTCGCCAACAGCGGCAATTGTGGACCTCAGGCGCCGTTCTGCGCTGGCGTTACGTGCACCAACGGCAGCGTGGGCGACGTGTGCAGCAGCGATGCGACCTGCGGATTTCCGCTTCACTGCGGCCCCGCGTTCGTGTGTCAGATAGGGGCCGAGGGCGCCGCTTGCCTGCCCGGGTATGGTCACTGCAGCGCTGCGGTCTCGCCGTTCTGCGGACCGGACAACCTCTGCCACGACGGATCGATCGGCGATCCGTGCACCTCGGGCGGCTGTGCTGCTGGGCTCACTTGCACCGACGAGCTGTGTCTGTAGAAAACTCGCCAGCGACAGCCGCGGACTCAGCCCTTGTCTTTGTTGTCGGCGTCTTCGTCGACGCCCTCGCACTTCTTCATCGCCTTGGTGCTGCTGGCTTTCAGCGCGCACGCCAGTTCGGCCTCACCTGGAGGATCAGCGGCGCATGCCTCTGCCGTCCTTTTCGCAATCTCGGCGCGTTTTTCCTCGGCGACATCCTGCCCGGCCGCCTTGGCCTCCTCGAACACAACGCCCGCCATGTGCGTCCCGAACTGATCGCATTGCTCGCTGCCGCAACCCGCCAACATCATCGCGATCGCCGTCATGGAGATCCCGGCCATCGATTTGCCCATTGCTTTTTGCATCGGTGCTTCCTTCGTTTCGGTTGGTCGGGGGCTAGGTGACCCCGTGCATCATCTTGTTCAGCCAGCGCGACGTCACGGCCAGGAACAATCCAATTCCCACCGAGATGCCGCCCATGATCGTGAACGGGCCCAGATAGCCCTCTAGGCTGACCGCAGCGGCCTTGCTCAGCTCGACCCAATATTGGGGGGCGACCATCGTCTGGGCGGAGGCCACCATGCTGCTGATGGGACCCACGGTCGGGGCGACGATAGCCCGAGCTTGGTCAACCATACTGACGATCGGACCGCCGCCCGCTTCCCCGCCCGCGAACTGGGCGAAGAATGCGGCGAGCGAGTTGGCGAATGCAAACGACAGGAACCACGCTCCCATCACGGAGCCTGTCATGTGTTTGGGGGCCAACTTGGTCACCATCGACAGGCCGATTGGCGACAAGAACAACTCGCCGATTGTGTGCAACATGTACATCAGCACGAGGATGAACAGTGGGACACGAGCGTCCACGCCAGCCATCTGCGCACCGACAAGCAAGAGCAGGTACCCGACCCCCAGCAGCATGATGCCCATGCCGAACTTCATCGGGATATTGGGGTTGAGCTTGCGCTGGTCCAGTTTGATCCACAGCACTGAGAAGAACGACCCAAACAGGACGATGAACGCGGGGTTGAAGAACTGCGTCATGGACGCAGGCATCTCCCAGCCGAAGATCATGCGGTCGACGTTACGGTCGGCAAACAGGGTCAACGAGGTACCGGCCTGCTCGAAGCAAGCCCAGAACACGACGTTGAACGCCATGAGGATCATCAGGACGAAGATCTGGTCGCGCTGGGCGCGGCCGCCCCCCGCATACGCGGCCTTCACGAGTTGAATGATCACCGCTCCCAGGGCGACGATCAGCACGATGTCGACGATAGGCTTGTGGTGCAGCAGTAGGTACATCAAGGGCACCACCGCAAACGACAACACGATGGTGACCGTCTGGAGGCTCAAGCCGGCAAAATACGGTGCTTGCAGACGCTTGAGGTCTGGCGCCTCGCCGTGCCCCTCGAGCTTCTTTCGGCCGACGATGAAAAATCCGAGGCCGGCGATCATCCCCACGCCAGCCATGGCAAATCCGACCAGGTAGCCGACGTTGCCCAGCGAGCCCCGCGACAGCGTCTCGCCGATGGGCGCGCCGATCAACGTCGCCCCCACTGCGCCGATGTTGATCCCCATGTAGAAAATCGTGAACCCCGAGTCGCGACGCGGGTCACCGTCTTTGTAGAGCTTGCCGACGATGCTCGAAGTGTTGGCCTTGAAATAGCCGTTGCCGATGATGATCACCGCCATCCCGAGAAACAGCGCGTCTTCAGAGCCAAAGCAGATGACAAACTCGCCGATCATCATCATCACGCCGCCGAGGAGCACCGCCCGTCGGTAGCCGAGGATCCGGTCGGCGACCTGGCCGCCGATCATGGGTGCGGCGTAGACCAGTGCCGTGTAGGCCCCGTAGATCGCGAACGCCCGGGCGTCGCCCATCGCCAGCGCTTTGATCAGGTACAAGGTCAGCAGACCCCGCATCGTGTAGTAGCAAAACCGCTCCCACATCTCGGCCGAGAACAAGACGTAGAGGCCAGGCGGGTGGCCCTTGGCCGGAGTCGAGGGGGTCGAGCCTTCTTGTTCTTCTGCCACTGATCTGTGCCCTGCGAAGGGAAAAACGACAGCGGATGCTCGCAGCCCGGCCGAGGCCACGCAACCCGCAGGGGACGATTCCAACCCGCGCCGACCGTCCCCCCCCTCAGACCCGTCTGACTGCGCTTACGCAGGCATCGGGCCCGCGCCCAAGGCCCGAGTTTCACCCAATGGCACGGGGCGCTACGCGAACAGATCTGCTTCGCCGTTGCTTCGCACCAACAACGTACTCCTCCGAACTTCTCCGCCGTCTCATTGGCTACTACGCGCCGATGCCTGTGGTTAGGGGGAGTCGAGCAGCTCAGCCAGCGCCCACGCTGAGACGAGTTCGAAGTAGCCTTCGGGCACGTCGGGCACCGGAGCGGTCATTTCCAATGCATCGAACCGCTCGGCGCCGTCGGCCACGAATCGACGGGCTTCGACGGACCGCAGGATGGGTTTCTTGGTTTCCACTCTGTGGACCATTAGCCGGGCCGCATTCGACAGACCGAGACGGAGATCCCAACGGACGGCTGACGACACTTGGAGCCCGGGGGCCAATTTCCACAGGTTGGCGCGGGCATCGAGCCGATAGCCGATTCGATTCCCGAGCGTTTTTCTGGAGACGAGCTCGCATAGCGAGAGGTCCTCTAGGACGAGGGCGATGTTTCGCTTGCTGTAGCCGGTGGAGGTGAGGTCGCTCGCGGTTCGAAACTGTTCTCGATCCGCACCCAGCGAGAGCGCGACAATCACCTCGGCCCGCGCGGTGACTCCGAAGAGAGCACGCAACTGGAGTCGAAGCAGCGGCACACTCTTGCGCAGTCGGGGGAGCGCCGACTTCTTGGATGGAGAAAAACCGAGGGGTGCCATCGATTGGTTTCGCACCAACCACCGGGTGCCCCCGTGTTTGTTTACCGTAGCGAAGTATTCGTCGACCTGCTCCTCCGACTCCGGCGGAAAAAAGGCGCGAAGGTTCCGCAGGCGAGAGGCAGAGATCAGTCGCTTCCCATACTGCACACACCAGTCCATCGATTCGTCACGAAGGCGCGCGTCGGCGTCGCCGAGAGCGGCGGTGAACAAGATCAAGGCCTCGGGATCGAGCACCGCGTTGCCAGGGCAGGTATCGCCGGCCAGAGCGACCCCCATCGCAATCCACTGACGCGCCGCGGTGTCGATGCTCGCCAGTGTGAACTGTTCGCTAAGCGTCGGCATCGTCCACGCCTAGCCATGCCAGGACTTGCAGGAGCTGGCTCTCGAAAGGCTCGCTCGGGTCATGTGTCCGACTCCATCGCGCTGCGTCGAGAAGCTCTCGTGGGGTCGGCTTCAGCCGTTGTAGGTCTTGGGCGTGCTTGCTCCTAGGCCCGGTGTCCACCGTCGCATAGAGCTTGAAAAAAACCTGGTCGATCCGACCAGCGTGATGAACGAGGAGTCCTCCGTAGGCCTGGGTCTTGGTTCTTCCGCGGAAGCCCGAGGGCAAGCCGAGATCCAAAAGCGCGGTGGGCCCTGCGTTGAGCCAGTCTTTGGCCAAGCCGTAGAGGCTGGCGACATCTTCCACAGCCGCGACGAGTTCGCCGGGCAGCGGATGTGCCGAGACCAAGTCCGTCCCCTTCGCCATCGCCACTACGTCGATGTCTTGCGTCGGGCGCTGGATGAAGCCGGTCAGCAACAGACTGCCCCCGCCGATGACGAACACCTCAAACCGCTCCCCCCGATCTTCGAGGACCGCGCCCAGGGTTTCGAGCGCTCGCTCCAGTGCTCCGCGTTCCTCGGAGAGAGGATAAGGTGCCCTGAGTGAGAAATCAATTTTCTCGATACGAGAAGTTAAACCTCTCAATATCGAGACTCAGGCTCGCGCCAATACATCGGCGTGGGACCCGGACGCGCCCGCGAACAACGGGGCTCATTCGTGATTGGCCCCCCCCCTCAGACCCGTCTGGCTGCACTTACGCACGCATCGGACCCGGGCCCAAGGCCCGAGTTTCATCCAATGGCACGGGGCGCTACGCGAACAGATCGGCTTCGCCGTTGCTTCGCACCAACAACGTCGTTGGCAGCCGCTGAAGCATGGGGTCCATCGCCGCCAAGTAGTCGCTGAAGCTGCCCATGTCGTACTCCGACAAACCCAGCATCACGAGATCGGCCTGCCCCGCAGAGTGCGCGGGGATGAACTCGTGGGGATGACTCGTGGCCACGAACACGTGCGCCTCGGCCTCGATGCGCGCGTTGGACAGCAAGTCTTCCAGATGCTTCTTGGCCACAACCTGCGCCCCCACGTCGGCCACGGCGCGGAAGATTCGGATCTTGGCGCGAGCCCAGGTCCTGTCCGTGGTGATCAGGTAGGC
This sequence comes from Nannocystaceae bacterium, assembly GCA_016763875.1. Lineage (GTDB taxonomy): Bacteria > Myxococcota_A > Polyangia > Nannocystales > Nannocystaceae > JAESSZ01. The sequence goes on along the minus strand of JAESSZ010000103.1, from coordinate 2,027 downwards.
CATCAGCGCCATCAGACTGCCGTTGCGATCGCCCCTCCACCACAGGTCGATGACCCGCTGCGGTTTCTCCAGCGCCATCTCGCCCGGCTTGAGCAGCACCAAGTTGTAGCTGAATGCCGAGAGGATAGCTTCGGTCTCGACAAAGCGCTGGCGAGCCTCAAGGTCGTGCGGAGGCGGAATCGAGGCAAGGATAGTGTTGGGCCGCAGCCCGCCGACCGAGTAGCTCTGCAAAAACGTTAGTAGCCCCTCTTTGTAGTCGGTGACGGAGACAACTTCGGGGAACGCGATGATGTCGAGCGACTTCAGGTGCCCCCGAAGTTCCTCACGGCGCTGGCTGCGAACGCGCAGGCGAGCGGCGAGTTCGGGCTCGGACGTGTCGAGGATCTGAGCCACCGTGTACAGGCCACGACGACTCTCGAGCCAGGCCCCCATTTGCACGAGCTTGGGCTCGGTTACGGGATCCCGACCGACCGCCGCCAGCAATGGCCGCCAGTTCTTGGGATGGAACTTGGAGGACTCCAGATACAGCAGGTTGTCGCGGGTACGCTGGAAGATGTACCCGCGTTTGGCGTCACCCCAGTTCGTCTTGATGTCGATTTTCTTGAGATAGAAATACAGCAGACCGCAGATCGAGAGCGAGATCAGCGCGTAGGTCTCGTTGATCTTGACCATCGCGATCAGACAACCGGCCGCCCCTGCGCCCGCCAACGTCCAGTGAAACGCCCTGAAGCGCGGCCGAAAACTCGGGTTGGCGCTCCGGCTCTCGACAAAGGCCGAGAGGTTGATCATCCCGTATGCGATCAGGAAGAACATCGAGATGACCTCAGCCACTGTGTTGAGGTCGCCGGCCCAGATCACCGCCAGTGCGATCACGAACGTCAGCACGGTGGCTCGACGCGGCTCATTCGCGGGTCCAGAGCCCTTGCCGAAGAACACAAGCGGCTTCATCAGCCGGTCCTGCCCCATCGCCTGGAGGATTCTCGGCGCCCCCAAGAAGCTGCCGAGAGCGGAGGACAGCGTGGCTGCAAACACGCCCAAGATGATCAGGGGACCAAAGATGCTCATCTCCTGAAGCGACACGAAGGGGTCGCTCATGAGGTCGGCGCGGTCGCTGCCGCCCGCGGTCAGGATCAACTGCGCGGTGTAGATCGTGGCCGTAAAGATGATCGCCCACAGCGTGCCGGACGGGATCGACTTGCCGGGGTCCTTGAGGTCGCCTGACATGTTGGCGCCCGCACTGATCCCGGTCGCGGCAGGGAAGAAGATCGCGAACGCGGTCCAAAAGCCAACGCCCCCCTCAATCGCCGGGGAGCTGTTGGCTTGCAGGCGCGCGCTGTCGAGGTCCATGACGCCGCCAATGAGAAACGCAGCGACCGAGATGAGAAGCACAACCAGCACGTAGTACTGGGCCTTGAGCGCGACGTCGGCTCCCTTGAACGTCACAAAGAAGAGCAGTCCCACCATGAGGCAGGACAGGATCTGCGGCACCATCGCCGCCGTCGCGGAGGCAGCGAATCCTGGGGATATCTGGCTCAGAACGGCAAAGACGGCCTCCGTGAACCCGATCGTGTAGAACGAAACGCTGACCGCTTGCGCGATGAACAGCGTGATGCCGATGCTGCCGCCGAAGTCCGGTCCGAGCACGCGGGAGATCATGAAGTAGACGCCCCCAACGCGAACGTCGAGGTTCGTCGCAATCGCCGAGAGACTCAGCGTGGTCAGCGTCGTTATCGCCTTGGAGATCGCCAAGATCGCCAGCGCGTACCAAAGACCCGCGTGGCCGACGACGAAGCCCACGCGCATGAACATGATGACGCCGAGGACCGTGAGCACCACGGGCGTGAACACGCCCGGGAAGGTCCCGAAGCGCCCGCCCGGCGATGCTGCGGGAGGCGCCGCAGCGGCCGGCTGAGTGACACCATGCGCGCCTGGCAGTGCGGGCGCCGCAACGTCTCCAGGGGCCGTGACCGCAGGCGCGGCTGCAGGCATAGGCACCGGCGGCTGCCACTGCGGCGAGGCACCGCCCG